>CAKZPK010000139.1 GCA_937139035.1 uncultured Crocinitomix sp.
TATCGAAGTAGGGCCAAGGAATACCTTAGGAAATTTCGTTCTTCAGCATCAACCAAAGAATGGATCTAACGAGGTGGTAAATTTAGTACGGCATCCTAAACAGCAGATAAAGGATTATCCGCATTTATTAAATAGTCTCGGGAAAATGTGGACGAAAGGTGTCCAAATAAATTGGGAAAAAATCCAAGTGGATAAAATTTACAGAAAAATTTCATTACCAACATATCCCTTTGAACAAACTAGTTTTCCTTTTGGAAATAATATTAATGATCTCATCTCGAACTTAAAACCTGAGAATGTTCCAAATTCGGATATTATTAAATGGTTTTATGAACCTTCTTGGAAGAGAATGAAACTTATTAGAGCAAATCAGGATAAGTTAGTAAATAAGACTTATTTGTTATTTACGGATGAAATCGGGTTTTCTTCAGATTTCATAAAATCTCTAGTGAAAGATGAGTGCACGATAATAGAAGTGAAAAAAGGTAAGGAATTTAATTCATTAGGGAATAATACTTTTGAGTTAACTCCAAGTAACTATGATGATTATTTGAAGCTTTTTGAAGAAATTAAAAGGAAGGGAATCATTATAGATGAAATAATTCATCTTTTAAGTTTAACAGATGGAGATAAATATGATAAAACACATGATCAATATAAAGAATTAGGATTTAATAGCTTACTGAATATATCGAAGTATGTAAACAGTCGTGAAGTTTTAACACCAATTACAGTTTCAGTAATTACTAACGAAATGGAAAAAGTTTTAGGAACTGAAACCATTTATCCAATCAAGTCTTTAATTATAGGTCTAATGACTGTTATTAGTCAAGAGAACCATCTTTTGAAGAGTAGGATTATTGATGTTTCATTAGGAGACAATAAAGTAGTTACTCTTTCTCAAATTTGTGATGAATTAAATTCAAAATCAAAGCAGAAATTTGTTTCGTATAGGTCAGGTAATAGATGGGTAAAGGTGTTTAATTCGATTCCTTTTGATGAGGGAAAATCAGAAATCATATCACGAATTAGGAAAAAAGGAGTCTATTTTATCACTGGAGGTCTAGGTAAATTAGGTTTTTTATATGCCCAATATTTAATTGAAAAATATGAAGCAAAGTTAATCCTAACTGGTCGAACAGAAGTTTCAGTATATGATCATACTCTTAAAAAAGAAGGAGGAGAATTAGATGAAAAAGTCGCACGCCTTCAATATTTGCAAGAGAAAGGTGAGGTTTTATACCATAAAACTAATGTAAGTGATTTTGATGAAATGATGAATGCTGTTAAAAGAGCAGAGTCAACTTTAGGGGAGATCAATGGAATTATTCATACAGCTTCGGTCACGGGGAAAAAATTTAATCGAAAAGTCATCAATTTTCTTGATATAGAACAATGTAATACGCAGTTTGAGTCTAAAGTTTATGGGATGAATGTCTTGGAAAAAATATTTAAAAAGAGGGAGTTAGATTTTTGTGTTTTGACTTCTTCATTAGCATCAATATTGGGTGGAAAGGAGATGGCTTCTTATGCATCAGCAAATGTTTATTTGGATTATTTCGCGCAAAATTCTCCCTTACCTAATTGTGTCAGCGTAAACTATGATGTATTAAACTTTAATGGTGCAAAAAGAGATTGGAGGGAACTTGATAAAGAAGGAATGTTGGAAGTTCTAGAACGTATCTTGTCTGTTAAAAATGTTCCCCAAATTATTGTCTCTCCGGAAGATGTCAATCAGAGGACTGATAAATGGGTATTACAATCGAATGATATTTTTGAAAACGAACCTGCGGTTGAAGTTCAAATTGGCAATGTTCTTTTAGATAGGTCATCTCTCTCATCAGCCTTTTCAGAACCACTCACCGAAACTGAAATATTGTTGAGTCAAATTTTAGAATTATTCTTTGATATTAATAGTTTAGGTATAGATGATAACTTTTTTGAAATAGGTGGAGATTCGTTGAAAGCAATGACAATTATTAAGCGATTGCACAAGGAGTTTGATGTTGAAATTTTATTGGATGACTTTTTTCGAAACCCAACAACAAGAATGCTGGCATTATTAATTGATAATAGAGTTTGGCTTAATAGTAAGGTACAAACAAAGGGTGAAATTACCATAAAATAGTTATTGAATGGAAAAGTTAATTGAACGTTTGAGAAAACAGGGTGTTTTTATTTCTTTGGATGGAGATGAATTGAAAGTAAACTTTAATACAGATAGCTTACCTTCATCTTTATTATCTGAAATAAAGGCATCCAAGACAGAACTTCGACAATTTCTCAAGAGAAGTGGAGTAAGTAAAAAGTTCCTGGCAATTCCAACTATTAAAGTTGAAAATGATTTAGAACTTTCTTCAGCTCAAAGGCGTTTATGGATTTTGAGTCAAAACAAAGCATGTTCGGTGGCATATAATTTACCTAGGCAGTTGTTGTTAAACGGTTTTTTTAATGTTAAAAATTTCAGGCGAGCGATAATTTCTACTATTGAACGGCATGAAATTTTGCGTACCGTATTTAAAGAGAATGAATCTGGGGAAGTTAAACAATGGATTTTAGAAAGAAAAAACTTAGGTTTTGAGTTAGATTATATTGATTTCAGGGATGAAGTGAATAAAGTGCAAATTTATATCGAAGAAGATAGCAACAAAGCTTTTGATTTAGAACAGGGGCCTTTATTTAGGGCAAGTTTATTACACATAGGGGAGGAGAGTTATATTTTTTATTACAACATGCATCATATTATAAGTGATGGATGGTCGACAACGGTACTTTCAAAAGATGTATTAAGTTATTACAATGCTTATAACGAGGATAGAGAACCTGAATTGGAAGAGTTAAGAATCCAATATAAAGACTATTCAGCTTGGCAATTATCGCAGCTCAAAGAGGAATCTTATCAAAATCATAAAGATTATTGGTTAACTCAATTATCAGGAGATATAGAATTGCTGGATTTACCCGCTTCTAGATTACGTCCAAAAGTGAAGAGTTTTAATGGAAGAACGCTAACAACTTATATAAATGATGATCTGTATCAAAAGCTTAAATCATATTCTCATCATAATAAGGGAACCCTATTTATGGGGCTAGTTTCTTCTTTGAAGGTATTACTATACAAATATACTTCCAAGCAAGATGTAATTATCGGGACCCCTACAGCTGGAAGAGGTCATTCGGATTTAGAAAATCAGATAGGTTTTTATATAAACACGCTAGCTTTGAGAAACAAGATATCTCCACAAGATAGTTTTAATGTAGTCTTTAGTAATGTGAGTAGAACTATTTTAGATGCCTATGTCCATCAAATGTATCCTTTTGATAAGGTTGTTGAAGAGTTAAATTTGTCTAGATCAAGTAGTCGGAGCGCGATTTTTGATGTTATTATAGTTCTTCAAAATAATAAAGTAACTACTGATGAAGTTTCAGTCTCGGAAAATCAATTGGATGAAATCTTAGAATCTAGAAGTGGTACTAGTATTTATGATATCAAATTTGACTTTCAAGAACAAGGAGATTATTTAAAGTTTTCAATTGAGTATAACACTGACATTTATGAAGAAAGGATGATCAAGGGTTTAATGAGGCACTACAAGCAATTGTTAGCATCATTATTAGAGGATACAGATAAGTTAGTTGGAGAGATAGATTATT
>CAKZPK010000140.1 GCA_937139035.1 uncultured Crocinitomix sp.
AAGGTTTTTGCTGTTGGTGAGGCAGACGATACAACTGAAACTTATAAGTT
Organism: uncultured Crocinitomix sp.; assembly: GCA_937139035.1. Taxonomy (GTDB): domain Bacteria; phylum Bacteroidota; class Bacteroidia; order Flavobacteriales_D; family Crocinitomicaceae; genus Crocinitomix. The sequence goes on from CAKZPK010000140.1 coordinate 51, forward strand.
TATGTATGAAGTGCGTCCGTTTGAATATTGTGACGGAATAGGAAGTGCTGGTACTGGAAGCGATTATATTGATTTTGTAGAATTAGTGGATATTACAAACCCAAGCGGGCAAGAGTATTATGGTGATTTTACAGACCAGATAACAACACTTTATTTAGATTCCACTTATACTATTCAAGCAGATTTAAATTATGCATTTGATCCAGATATTATTGGTGCTTGGATTGATTATAATTACAACGCCGAGTTTGAAGACGACGAATTTATTGAAATGTCAGAGTTTGATGATCTTCACCAAAGCTTTGGTACGTTCACCGTTCCTTCTCATGCATCACAGGTAGACACTGTTCGCATGAGAGTTCGAAATGTTTATGCATCAGATTTAGATCCATGCGGAACCGTTGCAGGAGAAGTTGAAGACTATTCTATTGTATTCAGTTGTGCAAATAGCTTTGCGGAAATGGAAGCATCAAGTTGTGAGGAATATATTTCGCCAAGTGGATTATACACGTGGAGTGAAACAGGAGTTTATATGGATACCATTGCAAATATAAATGGCTGCGACTCTATCATTACCGTTAATTTATCAATTGAGTACACAACAGCTACAATAAGTACAACTGCTTGTGAAACCTATACTTCACCTAGTGGAGATTATACATGGACTGAAACTGGCGTTTATACAGATGTATTAACGAATGAGGCAGGCTGTGATTCAATCATTACTATTGAATTAACAATTGATTTGGAAACAGAAGCTGATTTTGCAATTACGGCATGTAATAGTTATGATTCTCCAAGTGGATTATATACATGGACAGAAACAGGTGTTTATACAGATACGCTAACCAATGAAGCAGGTTGTGATTCAGTAATGACTTTTGATTTGGTTATTAACACTGTAAATATTGATGTAATGGTTGATGATTATGAGTTAACAGCAGATGAGACGGGAGTTATTTATCAATGGTTAGATTGTAATGATGATTGGGCAGAGATAGATGGCGCAACGGATCAAACTTATGCTCCTCTTGAAAATGGAAGTTATGCAGTTGTAATCACTCAAGATGGATGTACTGACACTTCTGATTGCTATGATATTATAGCACTTGCAATTGGTTCTTTTGAAGCAAATGGTGTACGGATTTATCCCAACCCTAATAATGGTTCATTCCGATTGGATTTAGGAAGTTTGAATGAGGCAATTGAAGTTGAAATTCATGACCCAGCTGGGCGTATTGTTTACAAAGCTGCGCATCCTAATCAAGGATTAATTGATATTGAACTGCAAACCGCAACGGGTGTTTATTTTGTCTCGTTAAGAAAAGAAAGTGGTGAACTGCTTCGTGAAAAAATAATTATCGAATAAGGTTGGAGTTTAAGATGGTAGCGTCTGGTTTTCTTTGAAACCACTAAATAAAATGGTAGCTTTGGGAAGCAATTAAACTACCTTATTCATGAAAAACCAATACAGCTTCCTTGTTTTACTGTTTGCGCTCCTATGCAACACAGCGTTCGGTCAACGATCGTATAAAGAATTGATGAAAGACAATACCGTCAATTTTTACGAAGTGTGCGAAGTCGCAGATGCCTATTTTGAAACAATTGATAAATACGAGAAAGGCTCCGGTTGGATGGGGTATCAGCGTTGGAAAAACGCGAATGAATCGAAGTATTATCCAAGCGGAGATCGATCAAATGAAGATCCTTATTTTGTAAAAAAAGCTTTTGAAAAATTTATAGAAGAGAATCCTTCGTCAACAGAAAAATATTTGTTTGATGATGGATGGGAAGAAGTTGGTCCTGGTACAATTGACAGTATTACAGGGCATTATTCTGCTGGATTAGGTCGTGTTGAAACGTTTTATGTGAATCCGGATGATGCAGATCGTGTTTATTTTGGATCAAGAAGTGGTGGCTTTTGGGCGTCAACAGATGGTGGAGCAACATGGAGTGGAGGTTCTACTGATTTTCTTTTTGCATCTGGCGTTAATGCTTTAACTGTCTCTCCAACCAATCCTGATTCTGTATTGATTAATTTACGTAACTCTGGAAATGGCGTAACACATGGTATTTATAGATCAACTAACGGAGGAGACACTTGGACGGAGACAAACTATAATCCTGATATTTTAGGTAAAGGTGGTTTAGGAAGTAATTTTTCAGTAAACGAAATTGCATATCATCCACGTGTTCCTAATCTTATTTTTATTGCCGCTAATGATGGTTTATATCGATCAGATGATAACCTTGAAACTTGGTTGAAAGTAACGAATGGGAGTATTTCTGAAATTGAATTTCACCCTACAGATGATGACATTATTTATATCTATGATTATTACTATTGGGGACCTA
>CAKZPK010000141.1 GCA_937139035.1 uncultured Crocinitomix sp.
ACTTACGTCCAATCTTGTGAGATTATTATCGTCAAAATTGAAATCTTCGTCTATATCGTCAGACTTAATTTTTCCATTAAGTCCAAAACCAAATGACGGACCAGCTGCAGCATAAATTTGTCCCGATTCCTGCGCAAAAAACATAAACTTAGCCAAAACAGGAATTTCAAAATAATTTAGTCTTTGTTTAATCGTATAATCCTCTCCAAATAAATCAAACTTGCTTCTAATCCCTTTTTGGTAATACAAAAATTCAGGTTGAATTGTAAATGATTCATTGAATCGAATTTGAGTTGCAATTCCAAATTGAGAGCAAACCAAAGAACGTAAGCTCTCTGAATCAGAATTGACATCATCACCTCCGAAAGTAGCAAAATTGATTCCGACCTTTGGGCCAACGGATATTTGAGCATTCACATTAAATGTCAGCGCTAAAAACATTAAAAGGCTAACGAATTTCAATAAACTTTTCATAGGGTATAAATTTAGCGTTTAAAACTTTTTAAATGCTTTATAAATTTAAAAGGAATATTCGAAAAGAATAACAAACAATTACGAATTTTTAAAGATAGAGAAAATGGTTACCTCTCCTCTATTCCAGCCGTAACATTCAATAAACTAGCATTCTTCTCAACAAAATCTTCCAATGCTTTAAAGAAGTTCAAAATATCTTCTTTAGAATTATTGGCATTAATTGTTACCAAACGAATAAAAGTATCTTCATTAAATGAACCAAAACCTACAACCGTAATTTGATGTTCATACAAAGCCGTACAAAGCTTTATAGGATCAACATTCTTATAATTAAAACAAATCGAAATTGAATCGTCATAACTATACAATTCATAATCAGAATTATTTCTTACATAGTCACGAGCCACATCTGCTAAATCAAATTGTTGGTGCACAATATCTTTTAAACCGGTTGTACCAACAGATTTCCAAAGTGACCAAAATTTTAGTGCATCATTTCTTCTTCCACATTGAAAAGACGTTTTACCTAAGTTAAAATCATCTCCATCAGTTTGATACAGATAATCGGCTTCATTACTAAACGAATCATGCAATTGCTTTTTATCATTCACCAAAATAATTGAGCAAGTCATTGGTGTGCCTAACATTTTGTGCGCATTATAACTAAATGAATCAGATCTTTCAACTCCTTTAATCAAATGCTTATATTTTTCACTAAAAATTACACTTCCGGCATAAGCACCATCAACATGTAACCAAATATTATATTTCTCTGCAATATCTGCAATTGCATCAACCGGATCAAAAGCTCCTAAAACAGTTGTTCCTGCAGTTGCATTTACATAAGTTGGTATAAACCCATCATTAATATCTTTAACAACTTGCGCTTCTAATTCTGCCGGAATCATTCTTCCTTCAGAATCAGCAGGAATATATCGCACATTATTTCTTCCAATACCTGCAAAACTTGAATTTTTCGCATTTGAATAATGTGATTCCTTTGAAGTATAAATAACCAATGGTTTTGTCATTCCTACATTACGGCAATCAGGATCTTTAGCATCACTTGCCATCACCAAAGCCATATAATTGCTCATTGAACCTCCTGTAGGAAATGTTCCGTTACTTTGTTCACCATAGCCAACAAGATCACAAGAGCGTCTTATTATTTCTTGTTCTATTCCAACTTGTGGACCAGCAACTTTGTATGTATACATGCTGTTATTAAGCATTACAGCAAGCAAATCACCTAAAACAGCCTTACTTTGTCTTCCTCCAAAAAGCTGATTAAAAAATAAGTTTGTTGCTGTTTTTGGAGTTGCAACCAGCACCTCTCTTAACACATTTTTAAACGCATCATCAACCATTCCATCAGCATTCAATGATAAATCAATTGAATCATAAAGCTTGTCAGCGTCAATTCTATCCGCTACAGGATGTTGTTCTTCTTCTTTGATTAGAACCTCAACTAATTCGTTGAATAATCCTAAGTCACTATTAATGTCAGACATGTAATGTATTATTTTTTGTTTGTCCCAAATTCCGAGACTGTATTATAGACTAAATCTTTATTGATGAATTTTCCAGAAACCTCATCAAATAATTTACAACTTCGAATTGGCTTAGCGTAAAGATGTAATGACATACTTCTTTTATTAGAAAGGTTTTCTAAACTATGAAACCCCATGAAATCAATCATATAAGTTATATCATTTGTATTTGCAACAGCAGATTTAACCACCGCTAATTCACCAATTTCATTTTCTTGATAGATCGTTTCTCGAAATTCACCCTCAATAATTTTCACCCAACACTCCTCACCTCCGTGGTCATGAATTGGTGTAATTTGTCCTTCTTCCCAACAAAGTAGGATTAATTCAAATTTGTCATTATCAACTATACAGTTTCGAGTGTATGAGTCACTAGACCAAGAACAATAATTTTGATAGATACTCTTAGGTAAATTTGTGGAACGAATTATGTGATCATACTTCGTCCTCTCCCCTTCTGATAACGCTGTTACCAAATCTCCTAATGATTGAATTGTGTTTGTGTTTTGTTCGTTAGAATTCAAAATACTTATCGCCTTTTCAGTTCAAATAGTGAAGAATTTTAAGGTCAGTCCCCAAATCCAACTAGTCAATTCTCGTGATTTTTTTAAATTAACCTAGCGGGTCAAAGATAGTCAGTTTTACGCCTTTTTAGCTGTTTTTTAAGTTTTTCTGTTCAATAATTGCAATTTATCTCATTTTTTTGAGCATTTTGCATCATCTTAAATAATCCAATATTCTGTGATTAAATTGAGATTCTCAATTAATTCAAATCAATTGAGAACTAACCAGCAACAGCAAACACTATGCAAGATCAAAATTTTATAATTAAAATAAGCGTGCTCGCCGTTTACGTTGGAATTTTATTTCTGATTGGAATTTTAGCTTCTCGCCGAATCAAAGGCATGAGTGATTATTATGTTGGCGGAAAAAAGATGGGCTTTTGGGCGGTTGCCTTTTCTGCAAGAGCTACAGGAGAATCAGGCTGGTTACTCATTGGCCTTACAGGAATGGGTGCCATAGCTGGATATTCGGGTTACTGGGTAGTTATTGGAGAATTACTAGGTGTTTTTATATCCTGGCAATTCATGGCAAAACGGTTTAAGAGACGATCAGACCAATATGGAGCGATAACCATTCCGGACTATTTACAAAGTCATTTCAAATCAAAAACACATACACTGCGCGTTATAGCCGCTGCTGTACTGGTTGTATTTATTGTTATTTATGTTGCATCACAAATAGATGTGACTGGAGTTGCGTTTGAGTCTATGCTAGGCATTGATTATAAATTGGGCGCATTAATTGGCTTTGTCATTGTATTAACCTATATTTTTATTGGTGGTTTTGTTGCTGCTGTTTGGTCCGATTTATTTCAGGGATTACTCATGTTTTTCGGTTTAGTTCTACTTCCAATTGTTGTATGGTTCTCAATGGATCATGGCACAGGAGTAACAGACGGATTAAATTCTATAGACACCACGCTAACCCAATTCATGGGACGAAGTGATGACGGCTGGATGAACCTTTTCACTATCCTCGGTTTCTCAATGATCGGTCTCGGTTTCCTTGGTTCACCACAAGTTTACGTTCGTTTTATGTCAATTAAAGATGAAAAAGAAATTGACAAAGGAAAATGGGTTGCTGCAATATTCACGCTTCTAACAGATGCTGCTGCAGTGACAATTGGAATACTTGCCCGCATCTACTTCACTAAAGATGGACAAGACCCCGAAGCCATATTAGGGAATAACGGAGAAGATGTATTGAGCATGGTAACAGAGAATTTTTTACCAACCATACTTGTTGCCATTTTTATAGCCATTGTCTTGTCTGCCATCATGTCAACCATTGATTCGCTTTTAATTTTAGCATCAAGCGCTATTACACGTGACTTTTACCAAAAGATTTTCAGACCTCATTTAAAAGATGAAAATCTCACAAAAATTTCTAGAATTTCCACAATTATAATGGCATTCACGGCGCTAATCATTGCTATTATCATGAATTATGTATCACCAGATCGACAAATCTTCTGGGTCATTATTTTTGGTTGGTCAGGGATAGCTGCGACCTTTTGTCCCGTCATTATACTATCTCTATTTTGGAAAGGTTATTCTGAGAAGGGCGCAATTGCATCCATGATATCAGGTTTTGCATCTGTAATTCTATTCAATTTTGTTTTCAAAGAAATGGAAGGTGTTGGAGAATATTTTGAAGCCTTAGATGTATTAGCACCCTCATTTGCCGTTGCAATGATTGTTGGGGTAATTGTTTCCAAAATTGCACCACCACCAAGTAAAGAAGAGTCCTTTGATTAATTTAGAACCACTGCTAATGAGTTTGCGTTTTTAAATAAAGAACTAACAGCACATGTAACTCTACACTTACGATTATTTTAAATTATTAGAACAACCTCATGCCCTATAGCGCTGACACCATATATTTTGTTGCAAATAACAAATTAAAGAAAGAACTTGAAAAAGACCCTGTTCTCAGTTATAACCTGTATTGGATAAAGCCTGGTACCATCAAAGGCGCCAAACTCCCTAAAAAAGGACTTTTCGCTGTTAGAAACATAGTTAACCCTGTTCATAATGAAGGGCCATATATAATTCCGTGGGATGCTATTTGGTCTAAGAATAGACAAAAAATAAAATTCCATTTAAACGAAGAACATTCAGAACATCCGCCTGCAAGAATGCTGGAGCGCATTCAAGAACTTGTAGTCAAATGCAAAACAAAAGCTTTTTACTACACTGTTCAAACACATGGAGGAGAATATTTGCATGAATATGCCTGGATATTTGGTAAAGAACATACAACCATTTTAGATCAAAGTCACTTAAAGCGTAAAGCCTATATCAATGGCAAAAAAACTAAAATAAAAGGAGATGTTTTGTATTTGGCACTAAAAGGAATTGGAGTTAAAACAAAAGGTAAAACGGGATGGTTTGAACCGCATACGAGTATGTTTATTTGGAGAACAATTCGATTATCTCCTCCAATTGATACCACTTGCGAAAACCCTGCTTTCACAACTAGTTTGCACCGCTCAATTACTTTAACAGATCTTAAATCTGTAAAAAACTGTATTGCAAATGGAACCTTTCCTCATAATTCAGAGGGGCTTTTAGCAGCAGCATCTGCTTCTGGAAATGTAAAGTTGGTTAAGTTAATGATAAGCAAAGGTGCCAAAATTGAAAATTGGTGGCGTGGTCCTATACATGTCGCAAAAAACACCAAAACATTAGATTTATTAATTGCATACGGTGTTGATATTAATGACAGCTCCAACCCCCTAGCCCATTTAGCAGAGTTGGGTAATGAAAAAGTGGTAAAACATTTAATTTCTAAAGGTGCAAAACTCGACTTGGACAAACACAAGCAGTTATGGTTTAGTGCCTGTAGCGGAGGAATTCTCTTTTTAGTTAAAAAGCTATATTCGTTAGTGGACACAGAGTTCAAATACATGGATGAAACGGGACTAACCTTTGCTG
>CAKZPK010000142.1 GCA_937139035.1 uncultured Crocinitomix sp.
GCAGTGATTGGCAAAAAGCATTTGTCATAGGATCTCAAAAAGCAATTCAATACTTAAATGGTCCTGTTTGTAATGAATAAGTTGAATTACATATCGATCTTTTTCAGTCTTTTTATAGGATTAACAGCCCTATCTCAAGACAGAGATGTCCCGTTTGACAAACGTCTTTTTGAGGATAAAAAATTGGCCTTTGAGGAAGCAGCAAAAGAAATTAAACTTGGAGATTTTTATTTTTTTGATGGAAGAGATGAATTCTTGATGGAAGCACTTTCACACTTTGAAAAAGCACAAAAATTTAATCCTTATTCCTCCATTCTAAATTATAAAATTGGAATCTGTTATTTGTACAGTTCAAATAAATCAGAAAGTTTGCAATATTTAGAATTTGCTCACAGAGTAAACCCTGAGTTAGATATTGATTTAAAATTTTATTTAGCGCAAGCCTATCAGCTGGGTGGTAATTTTGAAACGGCAATAAAATATTACGAGCTATATCAAGCACTAATACCTAGCAATGACAGAAAGCAACAGCGTTATGTTGCAAAAAAAATAGCTGAATCGAAAACAGGAATAGAATTAATGGCCTCTCCTATTCGTGTATGGGTGGATAATTTAGGAGATAGTATCAACTCCGAATATTCTGAATTTTCTCCTGTAATTTCGGCAGATAATCGTGTATTATTTTACACTGCAAGGCGTCCTGATTCTCAGGGTCAAAAAACAGACCGACTTGGTAATTATTTTGAAGACATTTATTATTCTGTGCGCAATTCGGAAGAGGATTGGGCTGCTGCAGAAAATATGGGCGCACCAGTCAATACAGAATCTCATGATGCAACAGTAGGAGTTGCTCCTGATGGAAAGAGTATTCTAACTTATCAAGGCTTAAGTTCTAAAAATGGGGACATTTTAATTACCAAACAAAAAGCAGATGGAACCTGGCAACAACCGACAAGTTTAGGTGTTAGTATTAACTCAAAGCATCATGAATCCAGTGCAACTTTATCTTTTGATGAAAAAACACTCTTTTTTGTTTCAGATCAACCAGGCGGTTATGGACAGCACGACATTTATGTTTCTGTGTGGAATGAAAAGAAGCAAAATTGGGGGAAAGCAAAAAATTTAGGTCCAAAAATCAATACCGATTTTGAGGAGTTAGGAGTCTTTTTTCATGCAGATTCTAAAACGCTTTATTTTTCGTCAGACGGTCATAGAAACATGGGCGGGTTAGATGTTTTCAAAAGTGTTTATGATGCTGATTTAATGGAATGGTCAGAACCAGAAAACATTGGTTATCCAATTAACACCCCTGATGATGATATTTATTTTGTCGTTACAGGAAATAGTCGTTATGCTTATTATTCCTCAAACCGACCAGGAGGCTTTGGAGAAAAAGACATTTATAAAATCACATTTTTAGGACCAAAGAAAAATCCTGCGATCCCCATTAATAAAGAAGACCAAACGGTAATAAACAATGCCCCGGCACCACTAAAAACCCTCACCAAAACTGAACCTAAATTCTTGCTGACGGGACGCATAGTTGATGGAGTAACTGGTGAAGGAATGCCTGGACAATTATTCATTATTAATGCAGCTACTAATGAGCGTGTATATGAAATTAATACGCACCCAGACGGATCTTATTCTGCCGTGCTCTCTCCTGGCGAACAATATGCACTAACGGCCGCCGGTAAATATTTTTCAATAGGGTCGCAAGTATTAACCTCTGATGCTTCGTTTGCTAATCAAGAAAAAACACTTGATTTTGTACTTTATCCACCAACGACAGATGCCAGTTCTGGACATTCATTTACGCTAAGAAATATTTACTTTGGTTTTGACCAAACAAACTTAGATTACACTGCATTTGGCTCGCAAGCTCAAGTTGAGTTAGATTTGTTAGCAGAATTGTTAGAGAAAAACCCAACCATTACAATTGAATTGGGCGGACATACAGATAGACGTGGAGCCAATAATTACAACAAAGAATTATCTAATAACAGAGCATTTATAGCCAAACAGTACTTAGTGGATAAAGGAATAGCTGAAGAACGCATTAAAATGATTGGCTACGGTGAAACTCAGCCAGAAGTGCCTTGGGATGTTATAAAAGAATTAAAAGACAAAAAAGCAAAAGAAGAAGCGCACCAGCGCAACAGAAGAACTGTAATAACAATTCTTTCTCAATAACTCCTCTACCCGATTACACTTTTGCAATCCAGTTCTTTTTAACTTAGCAGTTCTTATTAAGATCATCAAAAATTAATGCTTATGAAACGGTTCTTTCTTTTATTCTTGTCACTTTCAACCTTATCCACCTTTGCTCAAAACTATAGTTTGAGTGATTTTTTTGTTTATGACGCAGAATTAGAACAAAAAATAGATGATGTATTTGAATCTCTAAATGACACGAGTCGTGCTGGGCAAATGATAATTCCTGCCGCTGGTAGATTAGGAAAATCGCAAGAGCACTTAAATTCACTTTTAGCTAAAAATTACATTGGTGGAATTTTATTGTTGAATGGCACTAAGGAAGGTTTTACAACCATGGTGAATGATTTTAACGCTTTGAATGAATCTAGCAATGGTTTACCACTTTTATATTCGGCAGATGCTGAACCAAGTCTAATCGGTTATAAGATTAAAAATTGTACGCCAGTTAAAAAAGCAAATCAAATGGTTAGCCGTGCAGAAGTTAAAAAGTTTGCAGGGTCAATTTGTAAAGATTTAAAAGACATTGGAATTAATTATAACTACGCACCAGTTGTGGACATGTCTCCAAATGAAGCCATCTCATATCGCGCATTTGGTGATAATTCTGATACGGCCCAAATTTGGTCAAGAGTGTTTATTGAAGAAACTCAAAAAGAAGGAATAGTAGCTACGGCGAAACACTTTCCAGGCCATGGTTACGTTGTTGGAGACACGCATAAAAAACTTGTTTATATTGACGGAGAAATGAGAGAGGTTGAGAATTATACTCCCTTAATAAAAGCTGGTGTCCTTTCAATTATGGTAGCGCATATCGCGATTAAAAACAATGAAAAATATAATACAAATGATATGCCTTCATCTGTGTCAAAAAAGATTGTTACTGACCTTTTAAAACGCGAAATGAAATTTAAAGGATTAGTTGTAACAGATGCAATGAATATGGGAGGCGTAGCATCAATTCCTAATTGTGAATTAAAAGCTGCTCAAGCAGGATGCGATTTAATTCTTATGCCTGTTGATGAGGAAAAAGCTTTATTCGACATTATTAATGGCATGCAGGCAGATGAAACTTTTCAAAAGCAGGTATATGCCTCAGTTAGAAAAATTATTCGTTTAAAAATTTGTTTAGGATTGCTTTAATAGCGAATATCAAATCTACCATTCTTTATTTCTAATAATGCTGCAGTGTTCACCCCCACTAAGGTGTCAGCTTCAAACACACTATCAGTGTAAACAAAGTTTAATTCAAAAGTACCTGCAAGTATATCACCTGTTTGGTAATCAACCAATAAATAACCTGGTAGAGAATCATTAAGATACCCAATTCGATCATGGTATTCATAGCCAGCATCTTGCAAAAAGTAATTTCCAAGAACTGAATCTTTCGCTAAATGCAGTTGCAGATTTGTTCCTCCATAATAATCTAGGTTATGATAAATCGATACCATACCACTTTCATTTATTATCACAGAATCTTGATCATCCAATTCTCCACCAATCAAATCTCCATCTGAAGTTCTATAACCAATCGTATTTCTTCCTTCGTGCGTTTTAGCTACTAGATGTTGATTTGAACTTGGTTTTTTACATGCAAACAATCCGCAAGTAACAACTAAAAACAGTATTCCAATATTTAAATTTCTTTTCATTCTATTATATTCATTTCAAGATCAAACCTTCCTTCATGCACTATTTTCACATCCCCATTAGATGCAATTAAATCAATATCAAATCTTCCTGCAATTACATTATCATCTAAATCTAATTTTGAAATAATTAATCGATTTGTTCCATCAGGGTTAATTCCATAAGATGAGTTATAATCAGAATTAACCCATTCTTCATTGGTATTATCAAATTCATAAACACCTTTATCAAATAAACCTTCTAACACAAATAAGCGAAATTCAAAAATGCGATTGGCACTTTCTAGAAAAAGATATCCTGTTGTTTTATTATAGGTAACTGCATCATGTTTTTTTGCAACATATGTTTGATTATCAATATAACATGCAAAAATTCCGCGTCCATGTTCGGTTGGTAATGGCAAACCATCATTTCCTTCAGTAATTTGAACTTTGGAACAAGCAATTACAGAAAATAGAATAAAAATTGTAGCTAGGTGTTTCATTATTCTAGTTACAAAGCCAAAAATAAAAAGGTTGTCCTACTCCTGTTTTTTTAAACAAAAAAAGCCCAGCCTTACATTTTGAGAACCTCAAATTGCGGCTGGGCTTAGAATCTTATGGTTGAAGAAAACTAGGCGTTTCCTTTTTCGTAATCTGCTAAGAATTTAGCTAAACCAGAATCAGTTAAAGGATGCTTTAACAACCCTGTAATAGAACTTAAAGGTCCAGTCATTACATCTGCTCCAATTTCAGCACAGTTAATAATGTGCATTGTATGTCTTACAGATGCTGCTAAAATTTCAGTATCGAATAAATAGTTATCGTAAATCAATCTAATTTGAGCAATTAGATCTAATCCGTTTGATGAAATATCATCTAAACGCCCAACAAATGGAGAAAGGTAAGTTGCACCAGCTTTTGCAGCTAAAATTGCTTGCCCTGGAGAAAACACCAACGTACAGTTTGTTTTAATTCCTTTATCAGAAAAATATTTAATTGCTTTAATTCCGTCTTTAATCATTGGAATCTTCACCACGATATTTTTGTGTAAGGCAGCCAAAGCTTCACCTTCACGAATCATACCTTCATAATCAGTTGAAATTACCTCAGCGCTTACATCTCCATCAACAATGTTGCAAATGTCTACATAGTGCTTTAAAATATTCTCTTGTCCTGTTATACCTTCTTTCGCCATTAGAGACGGATTAGTTGTAACACCATCAAGGATACCTAGGTCATTTGCTTCTTTAATCTCGTCAAGATTCGCTGTATCAATAAAAAATTTCATTTAATTCTGATTTTAGTTTGCCACAAAGATACGTCTTGATTAGACAAGCTCAGCAATTATTTATTAACAGGATATAAACGATTCAATGAAAATAGTTAGGAGTGTCTTATTTACAATTCTTAATTGCTAAATGACTATATTATTAGACATGTTCCGAAAATTGAATTTAAAATAATTCCACATATATAACCTCTTAAAAGCAAAAACCACTTCAAACAATTGAAGTGGTTTTTTATATATAGTGTTGTAATATTAAAAAAAGCGGGTAAGCTACCTATATCGCACCGCTCAACCATCTACCCTTGCTGTGTTCCCACCCTGGGGGATTAAACAGGAGCTGGTCGTACAGGACTTACCCACGACAAAAGTAGAAAAAGAAAAAACAATTTGCGCAATGAAATTGCCTTTTTTTTTTATTTATTTTATTCTGTGAATTTATGATCGTTTATGAAAAGGATAATTAACCGTAAGTCTCATTCATTTCAAGCACTGCATTTTTAATTTCTGCACGCAAATTTTTAGGCTTGAGTACCTCAATTTGAGCACCATAGGATAAAATGGTTCTTTTTAATTCTTCGGATACAATCACTCTTAACGAAAATGTATTTCGATTTGTTCCTTCTTTAATTAATTTTTGGCTGGAGTGCAAAGGTTGTGAAACAAGGTACTTCGATCCTACTTTATCGATTTTAAAAACAACTTTATCAGGTTCACTTTCATTTGCCGTAATCCCAATTGAATTTTTAAAATAGTGATCAGGGTTAAAATCTATTGTTTTATAATAGTTCTCCTCAGTAAACTCAAAATTGTCAATTCTATCCAACCCAAAAGTCACAACCTTACCTTTACTTAATGAATAGCAGATCAAATACCATCTGTTGCGATATTCTTTCAAGAGTAATGGCAATACCTTTCTAGGTTTTGTTTTTTCACTTACAAAACTGGTATATAAAAAAGTAACAACCGTTTTCTCTTTTATTGCTTTCAAAAAGTCTGGAAGCATTTCATTTCCGCCTGCCGTATCATTCACTGTTTCAAATTGTACAAAATTCTCAACTGAATCGTCCGTTGGGTTATTTGAAATATGCACCCTATCAAAAATCTTATCAATAGCAAAACCAAATTGTTTGAACAGCCCAACTTCTCTAAATTGCATTAAAGTACTTGAGGCAAAACGTATCGCTTCTATATCCGCTTCTGATAGTGGAATTTTATCGATAGAATAATTTTCATCCGAATAAAAGTAGCCTTTGTGCACTTTGCTATATTTAATTGGAGCATCCAACTCTACACGCATAGACCGCAAATCCTTCTCAATTGTTGAGTCGCAAATATCAGAACCTACATCACTCCCAAAAAGAGCTTCTTCGCAGGCTCTTCTTAAATCTTCTTTTGTTGGATACGGGTTAAATTTATTGCCAATACAGCGATCAATAATCCGATATCTGATTTGTGCATTTTTTATTCTAGACATTTGTAACTTAATTTGTCATATAAAGTTATAAAACATATTAATTTTGTTACCTATGAAATGGCTTTTAATTGCATTTATTTCACTCTTTTCTTTTTCTGCCATGGCGGAAAATGATAGCACGACTGTTCCTGCCGAAAGAGATAGTATTGTACAATTTGCCCAACAATTAATCGGCGTCCCTTATTTGTGGGGCGGAAGCTCTAAAAGTGGGTTTGATTGTTCTGGTTTTGTCCATTATGTTTTTAAACATTTCGGAATTCCTGTTTCTAGAACTAGCAGAGGCTTTAAAGATAAAGGAGAAGAGATAGATCTTGAAAAATCAAATCCAGGAGATGTTATTTTATTTACAGGAACAAATGCTGCGGTTCGTCAAATTGGTCATGTTGGTATTATACTTAAAAATGCCAATGGTATGATTGATTTTATTCATAGTAGCTCCTCTAAAAAGCATTACGGCGTCACTATTACCCGTTATAATTCTAGCGGCTATGTCAAACGCTTTTTACGTGTCATTAATATCTTAAAATGAAACCGTTTTTAACCATTATTCTTAGTTTAATACTTTTTGCACAATGCGATAACAGTAAACCTGAGGTTGATTTAATTCAGGAAGGTTCAATGATGAATAGCCCAATTCAAGACACTTGCTTGTGTGATGATTTAGCAGTAGATTCATTAGGCGTTTTTTCGAAAAGTGATTCTTTGTTTACTGGTGTATGTATCCTTAATTATCCAAATACAGATTTAAAATATGTTGTAAAAGGGATTTTAAATGGCGCCTTGCATGGAAAAGTAACCTATTATGATAAAATGGGGAATGTACTCGTAGAGGAAGTTTATGAAGATGGCGAGAAAAAACGAACTGGTGATGGTGCTCCATTAGTATGTGACTGTGCAGAATTAGAACTAATTAGCAGTCCAGGAGAAACCATTAAACGCTCATTTTTAGATGATATTCCCTACACGGGTAAATGCCACAAAAAATATCCAGACATGGATCAAGTTTACATGGAAGTTAACTATAAAAGCGGATTGTTAGAAGGATTTACAATATTTTACGACAAGACTGGTGAGACCATGTACATGGAAAAATATGAGCAAGGTGAATTAGTTAAAGTAATTTACGAATAAAGTTTACGACTTTGTATTCACTGCAACAGCTTTTGTAAATTTCTCAGCTCGGTATCCAAATAACTGATAAAATTTAATCGCTTTCATTACGCTTTCTGGAACATCTTCTTCCCAATTGGAAACACCAGAATGAATCTTAGACAATACATCATCTGAAAGGATGTGCAATAAGCCACGATCAAAGTCATGAATATTTTCCAATTTATTGGTTTTAAGCATATAATCTAATAGTCCCATTAAATGCTCTGGAATTTCAAAACTATCAATATCATAAATATCTCCTGTCTCTACATTTAATGCAGGATAAACATACATCTTTATATTATGTCCAAAACCTCTACCAAATGCTTCTAACAAACCACCGTTAAGCGTATTGTAATACTTTTCGTCAAATATGGTTTGTAGATTATAGATCCCTAGCAATACACCAATTTTTTTATTCTTAGTAATAGACGATAGATATTCAATCATCTTATAATGTTTAAGATAATTACTAATCATAACTGTATACCCCATGGAGCACAGCAACTCAGCTCTGTCAATAAAATCAGTATCTGAAATTTTTCCGTCGGCAGTTAAATCTTTCAAGGTTAATTCCAGCAATAAGGTCGTGTTCTGTTTTTCAACATCTTCCTCTGCTAAATATTGCTTTGTTCCGGCTTCAATCATATCCACATGAACTTTTGTCATGGGTCTAAAACGTCCACGCATTAATAGAACGTTCTTTTTATACAAGGCCGTTCTTGGTTGTAAAACTGCTCCACTTTGATCAAACATAGTGGCGTCTGTCAAGCCCATTTTTACCAATTTCAAAGCAATAATCCGGTTATCGAGCTTTTGCAAATCAGATCCTGATACACGCAACATATCAATTTCAACACGCGAACGTGGTAAACGATATGTCAAAGCATTTAAAAAATCTTCAATACTTCTATGCTCAAAATAAGCGGCGTGAATTAGGTTAACACCCAAAATCCCCAATGCTTCTTGCTGTCTTTTATTGCTAGTATCATGCATTTTAATATGCATCACAATTTCATTCGGTGGGCGATTTACATCATCTTGGAATTTTAATCCAATCCAACCTTGTCCTTGATTTGTTTTATGATAATTAAGTGATTCAACCGTATTTGCAAAGGCAAAAAACTGGCTAGAACTAGCACGTTCGTGCAAAGTGGTTTCAAGCGTAGAATACTCTTTTTCTAACATTTGCAATAAACGATCCTCACAAACATAACGTTTGCATTTGCCATACATACTATCACTTACTTTCATATCGTAAGCCGAGTGTGTAAATGCAATCGTACCAGATGATCCTCCTGCTTTAAAAAAATTTGCGGCTACCTCCTGCCCTGCACCAATTTCTGCAAATGCACCGTAGATATCACTTCGTAAGTTTATTTTTAGCGCCTTCTCCTCTGTCGTTAATCTTCTCTGTTCTGACATTTTTTTTCACTTTTGCAATCTCGTGTATATTGATAATAATTTGCACACGAAACAGATAGTAAATGTAATAATTTTTCAGCGATTTATAGACTAAAATTTTAATCCGCTAAATCACTTTTTTTTAGTGAAAGTCCAATTCGTTTTCGATCAGCATCAACACTAATTATTAAAACCTGAACTTGATCATGAATACTAATGTAATCTGTTGGTTGTGAGACAAATTCATCAGACAACTGTGTTTTATGAATCAATCCGTTTTCTTTAATTCCAATGTTGACAAAAGCACCAAAATCAGTCACATTAGTGACAATTCCATTTACTTTCATACCTATTTTCAAATCTGCAATTGTTTTAATTTGGTCTGAAAACTGAAATATTTTCGCACTTTTTCTAGGATCAATCCCCGGCTTTTCTAATTCTGACAAGATATCATTCAAAGTATAAGTCCCTATCTCATTTTCTGCTAAACGAGTCATTTCTTCTTTTAAACTTTGCACCTTGTCTTTTTGCCCTATCACCTCATCCAATTGAAACCCTGCTTTGCGAATACCTTCTCGCACCAACTTGTAATTTTCAGGATGAACGGCACTATTGTCTAATGGGTTTTTCGCATTTCTAATTCTCAAAAAACCAGCACTTTGTTGAAAGGCATTTGCCCCTAATCGAGGCACTTTTTTTAGTGCTTCTCGCGAATCAAATGGTCCATTTTCGCTTCTGTAAGCCACAATATTCTCTGCTAATTTAGGTCCTAAACCTGAAACATATGAAAGTAAATATTTAGATGCAGTATTTAGATTAACCCCTACTTTATTCACTGCCATCAACACCACATGATCCAATTGATTTTGCAATTTAGTTTGGTTTACATCATGTTGATATTGTCCAATCCCCAAAGATTTAGGATCGATCTTAACCAATTCTGCCAACGGATCCATTAATCTCCGCCCAATTGAAACTGCACCTCTAACTGTTATATCATATTCTGGAAATTCTTCCCGAGCAATTTTAGAAGCCGAATAAATAGAAGCACCGTCTTCACGAACAATAAAAACAGTCAAATCTCGATCAAAATGCACGCGTTTTATAAATGCCTCCGTTTCTCGACCTGCTGTACCATCACCAATTGCTATTACCTCAATTTTATAGGATTGTACTAATTGAAATATTTTAGCCGAAGCTTTTGAACTCTCTTTTTGTGGTGGATGCGGGTAGATATTACAATTATGCAATAAATCTCCGTTTTCATCCAAACAAACCACTTTACATCCCGATTTAAAGCCAGGATCAATTGCCAAAGTTCGTTTGCTACCAACGGGAGCAGCTAGCATTAATTTTTCAAGATTTTTAGAAAACGTTTCAATGGATTGATCGTCAGCTAAAGCCTTGTAATGATTCTTCGTTTCAGTTTCCAAAGCTGGCTGCAATAAACGTTTATAGGCATCCTTAATTGCGCCCTTAACAATTGTTGCTGCCGCATTATTATTCTTTACAAAAAAACGTTCTAGCCAATTGAGAGCATATTCCTTATTCGGCTCAATTTTAATTCGCAATAAGCCCTCATCTCCACCTCTCAATGCTGCCAACAAACGGTATGATGGACAACCTTTCAAACGCTGAGTAAAGTCAAAGAAATCGCGGTACTTATCCGCTTGGTCTTTTTTGGTTTTCACCAATTTGGTTATGAGTACACCATGTTCTATAAATGACGAACGCATCCGGTCCCGAACAACCTCATTTTCATTCATCCAATCTGCCATAATAAATGTGGCACCCGCAATAGCATCATCAGTAGTAGGATAATCCTTATGAATAAAACGTTGCGCAGCAGCAATTGGATCGCCATTATCTTGTTTCATTATAATTTTGGCCAATCCTGTTAGGCCAGCGTTTCTAGCTTGTTCGGCTTTTGTTTTTCGTTTTGTTTTATAAGGCAAATACAAATCTTCAATTCGATTCAAATCAAAACTTTGATTGATTTTTTTGAGTAGCTCCTCGTTGTTTACCCCTTTCTCTTGCAAAACACCTAGGATATATTCCTTTCGTTTAGCAACCTCCGTAAATCTTGCAAGGGCGTTTTGAATATTTAAAATACTGACCTCATCCAAATTATTGGTCTGCTCCTTTCGGTAGCGAGCAATAAATGGAATGGTCGCTCCTTCTTCAAGTAGGCTAATTGTCTTATTTACAGACCTAGAATTAAGCCCCGTTTCTTTTTCTACGTAATTTTCTTTTGTCATCTAAAAATTCCTTATTTCGGATAACACGAATTTAACGAATAAAGCTTATTTTAACGTCAATATTAAAGATGCATTTTAGCACATAATATTGTGATTAAACCTTGAACTAATAGGAATGAAACAAGAATTCAAACATTTAAAGGTGGTGGAAATTGCCAGTGTTTTGGCAGGACCTTCTGTAGGATTATTTTTTGCAGAAATGGGTGCACAAGTAATTAAGATTGAGAACAAGAGAACTGGTGGAGATGTGACACGCTCATGGAAACTGCCAACAGAAGATAAAAATGCACGCATTTCTGCTTATTATTCTTCTGTAAATTGGCATAAACAATCCATTTTTATGGATTTTACTGCGGCAGATGACCAAAAACAGCTAAATATCCATTTGCAAGATGCTGACATCTTAATTGTTAATTTTAAAGCTGGAGATGCTGAAAAATTTCGGTTGGATTACCCAACCATTCATGCGCTTAATCCTAATTTAATCTATGGAGAAATTACTGGTTTTGGGCATGATAGTGATCGTGTTGCTTATGATCTAATTTTGCAAGCCGAATCTGGTTTTATGTCAATGAATGGCACTCCTGAATCTGGCCCAGTAAAAATGCCTGTAGCGCTAATCGATCTATTAGCAGGCCATCAATTAAAAGCCGGTATTTTAACAGCGCTTTATCAACGTGATGTTGCACAAAAAGGCGGATCCATGGTTTCTGTATCTCTATTTGATTCTGCAGTTGCATCTTTAGCGAACCAGGCTTCCAATTGGTTAATGGAGCAACATATTCCGCAACGCATGGGTAGCACTCACCCTAATATTGCTCCATATGGTGAGTTTTTCACAACCAAAGATGGACATGCAATTACTTTTGCGATTGGCAGTCATAAGCAATTCACAAACCTTTGCAACATACTCAATGTTTCGGAGTTAGTGAAACATCCTGACTTTGAAAACAATGCTGCGCGAGTAATCAATCGCCAACCTTTAGCTTCTTATTTACAGGATGCTGTTGCAAATTTTAATCTTTCAGAATTGCTCCCTAAACTAGAAGCGAAATTTGTACCTGTCGCACAAATAAAAAATGTAAAAGAGGTATTTGAAGCAGATGCTGCAAAAGAATTAATCTTGAAAGAAACGGTTGATGGTATTACTACACAGCGTGTACAAACAGCTGTATTCAAGATAACAGACTAAATTATTTTTTCCTTTTTTTGAGACGTTTTTTCACACGATCATCAATAAGGCTCAACAGCAATTTACCTGTCTTTTCATCCAATCGTCTTCCAAAAGATTTTCCTTTACCATTATGCGTAAACATTAATGAATCTGTACCCAATGCCCAATAAGCATTCTCAAAGAAGTTACCAAAAGAGGTTGGCTCTTCCTTGCGTTGATGAAATTCTTTCATATTCTCAAAGAAATAACGATTTGCTCTTCCATAAGATAGAATTGATTTTTTTAAAGAAAAACCGTCATTATCAATTAGAATAAGTTCTTTCCCGTACCGGTACCACAAGAGCGCTTTCAGTGTTTTATATTCGAAATATGCCCAAAAGCCAATAAAGACAATGGCATATACAATTTGATTATCAACTTGATCCTCTGTCGGTGCTCCGTCATAGTTTAACCCAGCAAATCCACTGGCCAACATATAAATCATTACTAATCCAACAAAAGTAAACCCTGTTACCCAAATCGTAAGTAAAATTTCTTTCCACCAAACGCGTAAAGGTTTAATCACAATGGAAGTTGCTCCATTAATATCTTCAACACTTACACGATTACCAATCCATTTTGTCATTCGAAACGTATTTGAAATACAAAAATAAAAAAGCCCTGACATTAATCGTCAGGGCTTTTAAAAGTTTTTTATTTAAGTTGCTTCAACTCGAAGTTATCATACTTAATAATACAGACGCGTTGATTTTCTCTTCCTGAGCCATCTTGTATGGTTCTAAAATGAAATTCGTTTTGCGTTAGCTCCATTTGATGCTGTGCTATTGCCAAATCAAAATTAGTTCCATATAAGTGCAAGGCGCTTAAGAAATACATACCGTAATCAAACCCTTGGCTTGAATATACATTTGGATCTGTACCATAATGCTTTCTGTATTCACGAATAAATTTGATTCCTTGCTCTGAGTTATAATCTAAATAACGATAAGATGCGTAGTGTTGATTTGTACGATTTCTGTACTTAACATCTAAGTCGGTAAATTTATTCCACTCTTCCAATCCAAATGCAATTACATTTAAGTTTTTAGCATAAGGGTTCATATTTAACACTTTATTTAAGGTACTCATGGCACCAGAAACAAAAGTTAAATTTGTTGAAGGAATAATAAAGACATTTGTAGTATCCTTTTTAAGAATTGCATTGATATCTCGCCCACTTGAGCTTCCCATCCCTGTTTCAACAATACTTACATTATAAGCACCAACCTGTCCTTTAATTTTCTGATTAAATCTTTCGCGAGCACGTTCATACAAAGCCAAATCAGCAGCTGTTTTTGGTTTAATAAGAATGATGTTATGATGCTTATGATTCTCAATTAAATAATCAATAGTTCCATCTAACAAAGTCATGTTTGAGGCAACACCTTTATAAACATAAGGATTTTGGTATAGTACCTCCGCATTTGAATTAAATGGTAAAACAATTCTGATTTTCTTTTTAGCACATAATGCTGTTGTGTATTTAATCGTTTTGGGATATAATGGCCCAACTACTAAATCCATATCATTGAACTCAGGCTGTTTAAAAGCTTTAGCAATTGTATTCGTATCCTTATTAGTATCATAAACATAAATGTTTACAGATAAACCAGCATTTGACAATGAATCAGCTGCAAATAAAAATCCTTGATAAAAATCAAAAGCAATTTTTGTTGTACCATACATTTCACGAACCTGATCGAGCTTGAGCGGTTTACTCATTTCACGATCATTCTTGCTCAGCATCAATGGCAACATCAAAGCCACATTATATGACTCTTTAAACTCGCTTTCATCAAAAACAGAAGCAACTGTATCTTTCAAGGCTAATTCAGTCAGGTCTTTTTCAATTACCTCATAATTAACATTCTTTACAGGAATTTTTAATACATCTCCCTTTTTTAATCTTGTATTTCTCAAGCCATTTAAAGCCATAATGGTATCTGAACTTACCATGTATCTTTTGGCAATTGAATACATAGTTTCATGTGGTAAAACAGTGTGCTCAACGATAGAATCTTTATAAGAAACTGAAAAAGTTTGTTCTATCGTATCCTCTACTCTTACAACAGGGTCTGTTTGTATCACTTCTCCAATTTGTGCAGCTCCACTTCCTGCTTTCGGAACAAATATTTCTTGTCCCGGAGAAATTCCATCAGTCAAATTAGGATTAAGTGATTTTAAATCCTCAACAGAGCATTTATACTTCTTTGAAATTCCGTAAAGCGTTTCTCCATCTGCAACAACATGTTTTCCATAATGTGCATTTTCAGTAACCTTAATAGGGATTAGAACCTTTTGCCCAACTGTCAAGTCAGCAGATAGTCCTTCATTTTCAGCAAGTATTGTTTCAACACTTGTTTTATACAACTGATGAATGCCATAGAGGGTATTACCTTGCTCTACAATATGTACGTAATACTTTTTTCCATCTATTGTTTCAACAGCAGCATTTTCTGGTTGCGCATAAGTTGGTAGCGCAAGTCCTATCAAAACAATAATTAATCCTATAATTCTTTTCATCTCTCTAATATTCAGTTGGCATTTGAGGGAGCATTATTAAGCGAGTTCGGTTCAAAACCTATTCCCACTCAATAGTTGCTGGTGGCTTAGAACTAATATCGTAAGTTACACGATTAATTCCTTTTACATTATTAATGATTTCATTTGACATTTTCGCCAAGAAATCATACGGTAAATGACACCAGTCAGCTGTCATACCATCTGTTGAGCTAACAGCTCTTAATGCTACAGCGTTTTCATATGTTCTTTCATCTCCCATTACTCCTACGGTTTGCACGGGCAATAACATTGCTCCAGCTTGCCATACATCATCATAAAGGTTCCACTTTTTAAGTCCCTCAATGAAGACATGATCAACCTCTTGCAAAATCCGTACCTTTTCAGCAGTAATGTCTCCTAAAATTCTAATTCCTAATCCAGGACCAGGGAATGGGTGACGACCAATAATTGTTTCTGGAATATCCAATGCTCTCCCTACTCGTCTTACTTCATCTTTAAATAAAAGGCGTAATGGCTCTACAACCTGTAGTTTCATATAATCAGGTAAACCACCTACATTATGATGCGACTTAATTGTTGCAGAAGGTCCTCCAGTTGCAGAAACAGATTCAATAACATCAGGGTAAATAGTACCTTGTGCTAACCATTTAGCGTCTTTAACTTTTTGAGATTCTTCATCAAAAACATCAATGAATACTCCTCCAATTAGTTTTCGTTTTTTCTCTGGATCAGATTCTCCTTTTAACGCGTCGTAAAATTTTGACTTGGCGTCAACTCCTTTTACATTTAACCCTAATCCTTTATAGGATTCTAAAACAGAGTCAAATTCATTTTTTCTAAGTAGACCATTATCTACAAAAATACAATGTAGTTGATCTCCAATTGCTTTATGTAATAATGTTGCCGCTACTGAAGAGTCAACCCCTCCAGATAGTCCAAGAATAACACTATCATTTCCTATTTTTTCTTTTAACGCTTCAATCGTCACGTCAATAAATGAATCTGGTGTCCAACTTTGGGCACAACCACATACATTTACAATAAAGTTTTCTAATATTTGTTTTCCATCTTCTGAATGGTATACCTCTGGGTGGAATTGGATTCCATAAGTATCTTCATTATCAACTTTGAAACCTGCAAACTCTACATCTACCGTGCTACAAATTACCTTAAAGTCTTCCGGAATTCGCTTAATAGTATCTCCATGACTCATCCAAACTTGAGAATTATCTCGCACACCTTGCATCAAAATTGAATTCTGATCAACATGTGCCAAATTCGCACGTCCATACTCTCTAATTTTTGAAGGTAAAACCTCTCCTCCAAAATGATTCGCCATAAACTGTGCCCCAAAGCAAACTCCCAATAATGGAATTTTGCCTTTATACAATTCAATTTGTGGAACTGGAGAATTTTCATCTCTTACCGAAAAAGGACTTCCTGAGAAAATAACTCCTTTAATATTTTCAGTGAGTTCCTTGGGCTTATTCCATGGTGTGATTTCACAATAAACATTCAGTTCTCTAAGTCTTCTAGCAATTAATTGCGTGTACTGTGAACCGAAATCTAAAATTAAAATTGTCTCTTGCATTCCGCAAAGATAAAAACATGAACGGGTATAGAAATCATTTTTAGCCGAAATTAATTATTTGCAGCCAATTGTTAAGAATTCGTGGAAATTGTGAATTATTCTAAGTCAAACTCTTCTTTCAACCAATCACCCAAATTTTCCTTTTGAGGTTTACCGTAAAACTCGCCCAAATAAGCCGTTATTTCTTGAATTTGAGTTTCGTCAGTTTTATCAGAAAACTCTTCTCTAATAATCTGAACCTCATCTTTTAACTCATTCAAGTCTGGAAAAATCGGCTTAAACTCGCTAATCTTTGTTGATTTATCTCCTTGGCGGTAATAAAGTGTCATATCCATAGTTTCAACAGGGATAGATTCACCATCAATTTTATATAAATCTTCTTTCTCTATTAAAAGTAAGTTTCCTTCATTGCTTTTTAATTTTTTTCTGATTTTTTCTCCTTTATAAGTAAAGCTCATGTAAAAGAAGTTTTCTTTGTCCATTGGAAAATTTTCTTCACCAATTTCTAATTGAATTTCATCTAATACTAGATAGTCGCCTGAAAAATGATTTTTCAAGTCAATCATATTAATAAGAGCGCCTGAACGCGAAGAAATGTTATTTGCAGCAGGTAAAATTTTAGTTTGCCCTTTTTCGGAAGGAGAAAGAACAAAACGTCCTTTAATACTGCTAATTACAGCAGCTCTTGCTTGCGGAGTTTTAAAAGACAACGCAGTACCTGACAAAAATATATCTCCCTTTTTCATTTCTGAATCCGTACGCTGAAAGATAATCCTTCCATCAACACGTATTACTTTATATTTATCAGTTCCAGCTAATTTTTTAGACTCTTTCTCTCCCATTGTAGAAAGTAACGTACTTAAAAACAGCACTGCTACAAGACTAAATATCAAATTTCTTTTCATGATTATGCTTTTATTTATTTACTCAAAATTCCTTAAATCAATTATCATTCCAAAACTACAAAGCTTCTTGAATCAATAACAATTCTTTTTTTATCTCTTCTAGCATTGATACAACACTACCTTTATTTGGTTCATTTTGAGGTTTATAACCCTTTTTCAATTGTTGTTTTGCACCTTCAAGCGTATATCCCTCAACTTTTACCAATTGGTAAATTATTTGAAAGTTTTTAATGTCTTTTTGCGTAAATAATCTGTTGCCTTTTTTATTCTTCTTAGGTTTAATTATAGAAAATTCTTTTTCCCAAAAACGTATTAATGAAGCATTTACATCAAACATTTCTGAAACCTCCCCCATAGAATAATAGAGTTTCTGTAATTTCATATCTACTTCGCTTATAGGCATATATAAAAGTAGCGAAAATAATAAACACATCCTAGCTAGCCAACAATTAATGATTTATTATTTGAGAAGAAATCATTTCTATTATTCTCATTGAGTTAATTATCTTTGTAAAAAAAAGCGAAATGTCGTCTTATAAATTTAGAATATTAATTGATACAGAGAATGATGAAGATATCTTTAGAGATATCATTATTAGCCCTAACGACAATTTCGAAGTATTTTATCGTGCAATCATAGCATCATTTGATTTTATTGGAGACCAATTAGGCTCTTTTTACGTGAGTAATGATAGTTGGGATAAAGGCCATGAAATTGCACTAATGGACATGGGGTTAGGTAATGACCTTAACGCCCCGTTCATTATGAAAGATACTCCTATCACCACAGTAGTAAGAGAAAAAGGACAAAAACTAATCTTAGTTTATGACTTTTTAAAAATGTGGTGTTTCTTAATTGAATTGGTTGAAGTACTTCCTGAAAAATTTCCAGAACCAGAACTTTATTTATCTATTGGCGTTGCTCCTGACGAAGACTCGAAAGAAATTGATATGGCAAATGCCATGGGAATGGGGCAAAGTCCAGATTTAGGAAACGATATTGATGATATTTTCTCTGAATTTGGAGAAGAAGATGAAGACTTTGGAGGATTTGAAAACATTGACGATTTCGACATTTAATGGATTTTGAGTTAGACCCCCTAGGTTATGCCATTTGCGATTTTGCAAGCAATGGATTTTCAGAGAACATTACGGTAATGGCTGATCTTTGCGAAGATGATGTTATGCCTGTAGAGTACCTTTTTCGTACAGAGGAAATGATGCCGGAACTGGAAAAAAAGGCTTTGAGTTTATGTAAAGGAAAAATTTTGGATGTAGGTGCCGCCGCAGGTTGCCATTCATACCTATTACATAAACAAGGAAAAGATGTTCATGCGATTGATTCATCCCACGGCGCAGTACTTCATTTAAAAAGCTTGGGCTTAAATGCTGAACAGACTGACTTTTTTGACTTAAAGGGACAATACGATACGGTTTTAATTTTAATGAACGGTATTGGAATAGCAGGAAATCTTGACAATCTATCGCGTTTTTTAAAACAAATAAAAGCGCTATTATCTCCAGGAGGAACGGCACTTTGTGATTCAACAGACTTAAGCTATATGTATCAAGAAGAAGACGGCTCAATGTGGTTGGAGTTGAATGGTTCATATTTGGGAGAAATGCAATTTAAAATGCAGTATAAAGAAGTTGAATCCAATTGGTTTAGATGGTTGTATATAGATTTTGATTTATTAAAAGAATATGCCAACAAAGAAGGTTTAAATTGTGAACTAATCCTTGAAGGACCTTCAAATAATTATTTAGTTTCATTAACACATCAGTAATGCGTAAAAAATTAACCCCATACATCATACTATTATTACCATTTCTTTCATGTGCTTCCAACTCAAAAGAAACCACTGTTGAAGAAGATGTGTCGCAAGACATTGTTATTAAGAATGGTCAATCAATGCTGTGGAAAGTTGAAGGAGACAATATTGAAACCTCCTACTTGTTTGGAACTATGCACATGATTAATGAAGAGTATTATCATTTCTCTGACAACTTGACCAAAAGGATTGAAGATAGTGATGCGATTATCATGGAAGTGGGCGGAATGCCAAACCCTCTAAAAACTTTCCAACTAATGTCATTAGACACAGGTACTGTACACAGTTATTTCACAAAAGAGCAACTGGTAGAGTTATTGGCTTTTATGGATCAAGAATTAGGAATTTCGCCACAGGAGTTTGATCAAACTTATGGTGCCATGAAACCTTTTTTTCTAATGCAAACCATTTCACAAAATTTCTTTGAACCTACTGCCAAATCATATGATTTAACCATCATGAGTATTGCAGGAGAAAAAGACATTCCTTTAATTGGGATGGAAACGATTGAAGAACAGTTAGGTTTCTTTGATGAAGTGCCTGCAGACAAAATGGCGGAAATGGTATTAGTATCTGTTCGCGACTATGAAAAAGAAGCAAAAAGCACCGAAAAGTTAATGGAACTCTATTCAAAAGAAAAGGTAGATAAACTTATGCCGCTATTGAACAAACAGTCTCCAGAGATTATGGAATTTGCGGACTTATTTTTATTTGATCGTAACAGAGCTTGGGCCCCTAAAATAGAGATTGAAATGAAAGATAAATCGTGTTTTGTTGCGGTTGGCGCAGGTCACTTATTTGGAGAGGACGGTTTAATTGATTTACTTGAAAAAAAGGGCTATACACTTACAGCTATTTCTAGCGAATAATGTCTAATTTCTTTGATAATTTCATATCTTCGTGCGAAATTAAAAACCAGATATTATGAAAAAAATATTCTTATTTGTACCAGCATTGTTTTTGTTGGCTTGCGGAGGTGAAGAAGATACAGTTACTGAAGACGTTGTTGAAGATGTTGTTGAAGATGTTATTCCAGAATTAGTTGTTTCAACTTTATCTAGTGACGAAGATATCCAGGCGTTTCTTGAAGCTAAGTCTTGGGAATCTTTAGAAGCAGACGAAAATGGAATGCACATTATTATTGATAATCTAGGAGAAGGAGATGCTCGTCCAGTTGTAACTGATGAAGTAACTATTTTTTATCAAGGTTATTTATTAGACGGATTTAAATTTGATGGATCTAAAGACAATATTCCTTTGGTATACCCATTGAATGGATTAATTAAAGGATGGCAATTAGGAATTCCGTCATTTGGTAAAGGTGGAAAAGGAAAATTAATTATTCCTCCAGCTTTGGCATACGGTGATGCTGACATGGGTAATATTCCACCAAACTCAACATTATTGTTCGAGGTGGAATTAATTGATTGGCAATCTGCTTACTAAGCAAATAGTTAAAATATTATTAAAGCCTTGACGATCCATGTCAGGGCTTTTTTATTAGACAGAAATTTATGAAGTGGCTAAAAAAGAGCTCTACGGAGATAAAAAAAACAGTGTTTGAAGCACTTAATAAGAATCTTAACTATCGTGAGACCAAAATACTAGGTCTACCTGCAACGTATTTAGATCAGGAACAGTTTTATTTTGATGCTCCATTTTTAAATGAAGCCCCGTTCCTATCTGTACTTATTGCAAATCCAAATCATATTGGATGCCATACGCATAGTCCAGGAGAATCTTACTTTAGCGGTACGCAAGCTTTAGAAATTGATTTGATTAAAGTTTGCGCCGAGGACATTTTTAATGCCGAAGAAGGAAATTATGATGGCTATGTCGCTAGTGGCGGAACTGAAGCTAATATTCAGGCGCAATGGATTTTTAGAAACTACTTCCAAAAAGAACATCAAGCAGAAGTGTCTGAAATTGGATTATTATTTTCTGAAGATGCTCATTACTCTGCGCATAAAGGCTGTAATTTATTGGGTGTAAAACCAATTCAAGTAAACATTGATGAAAACAGAAGTTGGGATTTAAACGACTTGAAAGAGAAGTTAGTCCAAGCTAAAGCTAATGGCATCAAATATTTAATCGTTCACCTTTCAATGGGAACAACTATGTTTGGTAGCGTAGATCGCCCAGACCCAATTATATCAATCATTAAAGAACATTTTAATCATTTCTTTACACATATTGACGCTGCCTTTGGTGGATTCATTTACCCATTTACTGCAGATAATTTTAAACTTAACTTAGCAAATCCTGACATCCATTCAGTTACCATTGATGGCCATAAAATGCTGCAAGCTCCTTATGGAACAGGAATTTTCATTTGCAAAAAAGGGCTAATGGAATATGCACAAACAGAAGAGGCTTCCTACGTGCAAGGAACAGATTTCACTTTATGTGGAAGTCGTTCTGGCGCGAATGCAGTAGCCGTTTGGATGATCTTAATGACACATGGTTTTGCAGGATGGCAATATTTAATGGACAACCTAATTGATCGTACAGATCACATTTGCGACCGTTTGGATCAAATGGGAATTCGATATTTTAGAGAACCAAAAATGAATATTGTTGCCATCAATGCCAATGATATTCCAACAGAACTTGCAAAAAAATATCACTTAGTTGCAGATAATTTTGAATCCCCTTCATGGTGGAAAATTGTTGTAATGACTCATGCTAAAAAGCATATCATTGATGAATTTTTGATAAATTTGCAGAAGTAATTGTAAACCACTAAAATTAGATCCTTTGAACTTACGTGTTACAAAAATATTCGACTTTGAAACAGCTCATGCTTTATGGGGTTATGATGGGAAATGTGCCAATATTCACGGCCACTCCTACAAACTAACAGTTTCTATAACAGGTCCAATAATTGACGATAATTCTGCCGTTAAAAACGGAATGATAATCGATTTTAGTGATCTAAAAAAAATTATCAATACTGCAGCTATAGATGAGTTTGACCACGCGCTTTTAGTTAATGGTAATACACCCCATGCTAAATATGCCGAAGTTGAGTCTGGTTTTTCAAAAATTATTTTGTGCGATTATCAACCTACTTGTGAAAACATGTTGGTAGATATGGTTGGCAGAATCTTGTCAAACTTACCTGCTGGGATTGAATTAAAATATTGCAAACTTCAAGAAACTGATAATAGTTTTGCCGAGTG
>CAKZPK010000143.1 GCA_937139035.1 uncultured Crocinitomix sp.
AGTCTATTATGTAATAGAAAACGGGTAAGAATCCAAGTTGATACCGTTCTGCAGTTAAAGTAGGCGAATTAGGAGTGTATGTTAGTGCCAAAATGTTTTGAGTGTTTAATAAATTAACCAAATCTAATCCAAATTCGTGTGTCACTTTTTTAGCATTGTAAGTGTAGTTCACTTTAGTATCAAATCTAAAATAGTCTTTAAACCTGTTTTCGTTATAGCCTTCATCTAAATAAATGATTTCTTTTAATGAATCGGTCATTACGTGGTTTACATTTCCATAGCGCATTCCTCCGGCGTAGGTTAGTTTAATTCCAATTGCAAAGGTGTTCTTTTTTTGTTTACCAATTTTAAACTCTTTTCCGGCTAAACCATTGAAAATGTAATTGCCGTTAAAATTTGTACTGCGTTGTATACCGTCGCTTCCAACATATTGTGAATTATATAAACTTGCAGTGGTCATAAAAAAGAAACTGTTGTCAAAGTATTTTTGAATCGTAAACTCAATTCCCATATTGGTTCCTGTTCCAGTGTTTTCTAATGAGTCTGGGAAGAAACGTGCAAAACCACTACCTTGATTTAATAATGAAAATGAAGATGGATCAGTTTCAACAGGAACGTTATAAAGTGATTGATAATATAGTTCGGTTTTAAATAGCATTGATTTTTTAAACTGAGCAGAATAGCTGAGTACAGTGTGTATACTTCGCGTAAAATCAATTCCTAAATTGTGCGGTTCTGTATTGCCTTGAAGTTGGTAGGCGTATATATAAAGAGGGTGTATTTGCGAGTGCATTCCAGCACCTATTGCTATTACACTTCTGTCTGTTGCAGCATACTTTAAACCAAAGCGTGGCTCAACTGGTGAAATGGAGTTACTCATGGTGAAGTATTGACTGTGAATTCCGGTATTCATGGTCAGTTTTTTATTGATTTTGTACTTCCATTGAATAAAAGGTTGTACTAAAAATTCAGGACTACTTTGCTGGTAGTTCCAGCGATAATAAAAATCAGAGATAGAATCGGTAATATCTGTACGAATCGAATCGACTAGGTTGAAGTGGTATGCATCTACATTTACACCGTATTTAATTACGTTCTTCGCATTTACCTTATGATTTAAACTTGCGTAGGCTGATGCTGTTCCAATATCATATAAATATCCCATCATATTGAACGGGTCTGCATCATAATTCCATTGGTTATCTGCGTTTAGTGTACGAAGAATGTAGCGGTGATCAGTAAATTGACCTTGTCTTGAATAGGCAATAGATGTTTTTAAGAATAGCTTTTTGTTGATCGATTTTTTATAGGTAATCCCGCCAACTGCCATTTGAGAGCCAAAATACTGGTCACGATCTTGTTCGCCATAGGCATCCTGTGCAGGTTCTATTTGGTCAGAAATCAAAATGTCAATAGAACTTGAACCACCCATTCCCCATAGTGAAAGTTGACCGCCCTTCTTTAAAGGAAAGTTAAACTTAAATGCACCGTCTCCATAAGAGGGGACTGCGTCTGTACCGTATTTAATGCCCACTTTGTCCATTAATGTTAGGGTCGAATAACGCCCCATAACCAAATAACTCGCCTTTGTTTTTTTCGATAATGGTCCTTCAAACAACACTTCTGTTCCTAAAAAGCCAAACTGTCCTGTAAACTCGTGGTTAAGGTTATTTCCACTTCGCACACGTAAATCAAATACGCCTGAGGTACTATTACCGTATTCTGCCGGAAAAGCACTCATAAAAAAGTCAGAATTGTCTAAAAATTTATTGTTGAGAATTGAAACAGGTCCGCCTGTTGCTCCAGCAACGGCAAAGTGATTCGGGTTTGGAATGGATACTCCTTCTATTCTATAAACAATTCCTAATGGAGAGTTTCCTCTAATTACAAGGTCGTTTCGAGAATCATCAGTGCCAGTTGCGCCCGCATAATTTGCCATCATTCTGGCAGGATCTCCCCTACTACCAGCATAACGGTTTGTTTCTTCTACTGAAAATGCTTGTGCACTTACAGTCGCCATTTGGTTCAAAATCTCCCCTTTTTTTCTTCCTGTTACAATTACAGCATCACCTGTTATGCTTTCCTCTTCTAAATCAATGGTTAAAATAAGCTCTTTACCTGAGGTTAAAGTCACTGTCATTTCGCGTGGTGCATAACCTAAAGAAGTTATTTCTAGTATATGTTTCCCTATTGGAATGTTAGGGATTGTAAATTCACCTGCATCATTACACACAGCACCAAATGTGCCCGACTCGATACTAATAACTTTAACCTTTGAACCAACTAAGGCATATTTGGTCTCAGAATCAACTACTTTTCCTCTAATATTTTGAGTGATATCCTGCGCAATTAAGGCGCTCGAATAAATAAATAAAAGCGTAACTAGCCAAATAGATTTCATATAGGGAGGTTTTAATAATCCAAAGTGAATTTAAGGATTATTAAATGAAATCCTTATTTACCGCCGAGTTTTTCGATCTCCGAAGGTAATTCCTAAGAGTATTTCGTGCGAACCTGAACTATAATTTTTTAGATCGGTAGTAGTGATATCATAAGCATACCCTACTGATAATGTTTCACGATATTTAAATCCAGCCATTACTGTTACTGCATCTCTTACTCTAATTCCTGCACCGCCCCAAATCATATCTTTGTACGTTGCGCGTACGTTTAAATCTAATTTTGGAGGCGCTGGTAAACCAAGTTTGAGTAATACACTAGGTTGTATTTCCCAATTGTCAGAAATCGCTAAATCATACCCTCCCTGAAAATAATAATGATCCTCTAAATAACTTTCTGACCCAACTTGTGTTGATAAAAAGGAGAGCTTATCATGAAATATCTGTTCAATTGATGCGCCAAAATACCAGTCGTCATGAAAAAGATAGAAACCAAATTTTCCATCTGGATCAAAGGATTTTAATAAACCATTTGAGAAATAAAAATCATCAGCATGATAAGCGGTTATTTTATCCGCATCTAAAATCCATTGATTAAAACCTAAAGATAAACCAAATGAAAGTTGGATGCCTTCAGTTATTCTAAAAGTATAGGCCATTGAGGTTTGAAAACCAA
Source organism: uncultured Crocinitomix sp. (assembly GCA_937139035.1). Taxonomy (GTDB): domain Bacteria; phylum Bacteroidota; class Bacteroidia; order Flavobacteriales_D; family Crocinitomicaceae; genus Crocinitomix. The sequence goes on from CAKZPK010000143.1 coordinate 3,076, forward strand.
GACGACGAGTTGGTCCAACAACATCAGTATAAACATAGCCGCCTAAAGCTAGGTTTTCCTTTTTAAGAGGTCCACTTGCTGAAAGTGTGAAAGTTCGAGGGGCGTCTGTTATTCCAATCCACTGGTACCGATTGTTTGTTACGGCTTCCCAATTAGTTTGCGAACCTGCATATGCCGGATTAAAGGCATATTGATTAAACATGTATTGCGTGAATTGAGGGAGTTGTTGCGCTTTAGCAAATCCGCATATTAACAATGCGGCTATGAGTGTATATGTTTTCATTAGCTTCATTATTAAATTACCACATTACAGTTATAGGTCCAGTTATTGGATCAGGAAAATCTTCATGATCTATATCAATAACATAATAGTATGTTCCGGCTGGGAGCCTTTTCCCGTCTTCGGTTGTTCCTCCCCAATCGTCGTTGTAAGTTTCGTCACTTTCAAAAAGTAAATCTCCCCAACGGTTATAAACATTTATCTTAATAGATACGCCTGGATATTGATCCATGAAGTCTAATATCCATGTGTCATTTTTACCGTCTGATCCAGGTGTTATTCCGTCTGGAATAACAATTTCAGGTAAGACTTCAACATAGACTGAGTCAATATTTGTACACCCATTTGAGTCTGTTGCGGTAACATAATACCAAGTTGACATTTCAGGTGTAATTACTGAAGGGTTGTCTATGAACGGATCATTCAAATAAATGGTAGGATCCCATTCTACAGAATTGTCTATATCAGTAGTTGGTGATCCGCCAATGGTTCCTGTTTGTGTTGGATACAATTCTATATCTGGTCCTGCATCTACAAATATTGGAGATGCAGTTGTTACAATCACAGTGTCATAATCAGTACAACCCATATATAATACTTCCAATATGTAATATTCAGTGCCACCTGGATTCTCTGGTAAGATGAGTACACTTGAATCTGATAATACATTACCCAATGTATCAAACCATGTATAGGCAGCAATATCATCAATATTTGAATTTCCGTAAAGAATTAAATCTTCATTGTTGCATATTAAGGTGTCAAGTCCTGCATCTGCAATAATGCTTATAAGTGTATCTACCGTTAGGGTGTCCATATAAATACATCCATTTTCATCTGTAATGGTTAGGTAGTAGGTCATTGGTAATAAACCTTCTGGATCTTCAACAGTGAATGTGTCAAGCAAGGTTTCTGAAACCCACTCGAATGTATAATCAGGTGTTCCGCCATTTACTGTGATAAATATAGCTCCATCTGCCGCGTCTTGGCAAGTTGCATCAGTAATACTGTCAAGTGCCATAACTAACTCTTCTGGCTGTACTAATGTTCCTGTTTGAATGACTTCGCAACCATTAGCGTCTGTCATTGTAACGGTGTATGTTCCTGCACATAGGTCAGAAGCTGTTGGTGTTGTTTGTGCTGCTGGATCATCCCATGAAAAGACAAATGGTAAAGTCCCTCCAATTGGGTTGGCTACAATTAAACCGTCACAATCACCAAAGCATAATGGGTCAACCATAAATAGTGGATTTACCAAAATGGTGTCTGGCTGGTTAATTGTGGCGTCTTGGTAAGAAATACAACCTGCTGCATCTGTAACTTCTAAAATGTAATCTCCTGCACATAAGTCAGTAATTAATGGTGTGGTTACTCCTAAAGGAACACCAAGTTCATCAAGCCATTCAAAAGTAAAGGCTGGATTTCCACCAGTTAAACTTAATGTATCTATTGTTCCATTGCAATTTCCATTACAGTCAACATCTGTTGCTTCAAGTTCTATTACTACCGCCGAGAGATTATTTAAAGTATAAGTAAAGTCAATTGAACATCCGTTATCATCCGTTATGGTTAGCACATATATTCCTGCATCTAATCCTGTGATTGTTGGAGTACCATCTCCAGTATCCCAAGAATAAGTGTGTGGTAATATTCCACCTGATGACATTACGTTTATTGATCCATCTGCAAGTCCACAAGAAGGGTTTGTGATAATTGCTTCTGCATCAATCGGAGCAGGGTCAAACATTTCTACTTCAATAGTTGTAATACAACCAATAGCATCTGTTATTTCAACAAAATAGCTACCTGCACATAAGTCGGTCAATGAGTTAGATGTAGACCCGTCGTGCAACCATAAATAGGTATAAGGTGCTGTTCCACCAATTCCGTTAACCACAACTGAACCATCACAAGATTCGGCACAAGTTATAGCCGTTACAATAGCATCTCCGGTTAAACCTTCGCTGTTTCCTACGGTGAAGGTTTGTATTGTTGAACAACCGCTTTCATCTGTTATTTCGGCTTCGTAAGCTCCAGAGCATAAATCAGTCAAGGTTAAACCTGTAGCACCTGTATTCCATACAACTGTTAATGCGCCTGTTCCGCCCATTAAGGTAAGGTCAATAGATCCATTACATAATCCGCATTCGGTTGGAGTGATAACTGCAGTGGCAATAATTTCAGCCGGGTCAATTAATGAAGTGTCTGCGAATGTTACACAGCCTAAATCATCTGTTACGGCAATGATATAGTCATCTGCACAAAGTCCAGTTGGATCTTCAGCAATAATTCCTCCTGGATTCCATACATATGTAAATGGAGGGTTGTCTCCACTTGCTGTTATGGCAATGCTTCCGTCACATGATCCGAAACATGTAGGGTTATTTACTTCATCAAAAGCAATGTCTGGTCCGCCAATGTCACTAATTGTGGCCATAAATGTTTCAGTACATCCATTTGCATCCGTTACTGTCACACAGTAAGTTCCTGCTCTCAATCCACTTGCTACTGCAGTTGTTTGAGCTCCTGTATTTACATCCCATAAGTATGTAATTGGTGTTGTTCCACCAGTATGTGCTACTGTCAATTCTCCATCTGCTGCTCCAAAGCAAGAGATATCAAATCCGTTGTAATCACTTGTCACTCCACTTGTAGCTAAAATAGTTACTGATGAAGGCTCAAAGATCAAAGTATCTAGAACTGCTTGACATCCGTTTGCATCTGTAATTGTTACAGAGTAAGAAGTACCCGTTAGAGAACCTGCCAAGTTAGTGAAGACACCATTTGTTACAGGTCCTGCTCCGATATCATAAGTATATGATCCAGCTCCAGTTCCAGAAGTTGCCGTTACAACGATAACTCCATTGTCATCACCTGCACAAGTTTCAGGAGTTACTTGCGTAAATACTCCAGCCAATTGTGTTGGTGTGGTTAAGATCACTGAATCTACATT
>CAKZPK010000144.1 GCA_937139035.1 uncultured Crocinitomix sp.
AACAGATGATTTGTTCAGTCTTTGCTGCAATTTCTCGAATGTATGCATATGTATCATAAGGGTCTTGCGAAATTCCAGCATATACTTTTAACCGCTCAATTGGATTTTTCCCTTTTAACATTGCTCCTATTGATCGAATAAATTTTCGGTTTTTATATGCCCAAGCGACATCAATATCAAAAGTTGGAATTATTTTAAATCCATTTTGTACTTTCAAATAATCTAGGTTTAATTTCTCCCAAATCGATTTGACAAGGCGATCAACAACTGCCACTTTATTCAAACCAAACTTCACTCAAGTATTATGTTCGGCATTCAATCTGCCATGAGCATCCAAGTTTTGCGAGTAATAAGATTTATATCGTACAAGCAAATAAAAAATCAATCCCAAATCATCATTTACGCCATCAATCTCAAAATCACCATCATTAACGACTATCGATTTGGATTGATAAATTTCACTTTCAAACAAAATTCCCTGAGGATATATTTGTAAATCACATTTAACTTCCTGATTCGAATAGTTAAGTGATTTCACCTTCAATTTATTCCATTCTTCCCGTGTCGAAACAAGTTGATATGACTCTCCTTTTTCGGTAAAACAAAAATCGAGAACATAAATTAATCGTGGGGTGATATGTTCAGTGAATATGTGTATCAACTTAAATATTTAATTCGTAAAAACACCATTGCATGTTTACATCACAGTGTTGTTTCGTATGAAGAATTACTTCTAATAGTTCTGTTGAATTCAACAGGTTACACTATTTGCAGAGGCCCGCCAATAATCGAAATAATCGTCATTAAAACAAATATAGTGTTTCGAACACTTCCTTGCCACCATCCTGCAACAAAATAAGTTGTGATTTAGGTTAAAAATTAAAAAAGGGAATACTATTTAAGAATTGATTCGTCCTCAAAACTAAAATAATCTTTATCAGTTATTATGAGGTGGTCTATCACTGGCATATCAATCATGCGACCAAAAGCGACCATTTTTTTTGTCAAATCAATGTCTGCTCTACTTGGAGAAAGATTTCCAGAAGGGTGATTGTGACAAAGAACAATTCCAGAAGCAGATTGTTCTAATGCTTTCTTAAAAATGACTTTACCATCTACAGCTGTACCACTTATCCCTCCAACAGAAATACGTTCAATTGCCTGAATTTTATTTGAGCGATTAAGTAAAACTATGTAAAACTCTTCATGACCAAGATCTTCAAAACGATCTCTAATACGATTATAAATATCCCGAGAACAAGTCATGCTTTCACTTTTCTTACCTGTACTATTACTCTTTCTCCGCCCCAATTCAAGTGCGGCAGCAATAGAAACAGCCTTGGCTCTTCCTATCCCTTTAAATTTCATTAAATCATGTATTGTCAAGCGCGCTAGACGATCAAGATTGTTATCAACTGTTGTAAGGATATCTCGGCTTAATTGAACTGCTGATTTTTCCGTTGTTCCAGATCCAATAAGAATTCCTATTATCTCGGCATTGGAAAGTGATGCACGGCCGTGATCAATTAATTTCTCGCGTGGCCGATCGTCAGCCGGCAAATTTTTCAAAGACAAATAACTTATTCCTGGGTTAATCATACCCAAAAATAAAAAAACTCGCTTAAAAAAGCGAGTTTTTAATCAATTTTTTGACGATTTTTTTAGAATTTAAACGACAATCCTCCAGAAACAACTGGTCCACCGAGACCTAACTCAACGTTCATACCAATATTTTCCGTAAAGTAAAAGCGAGTTCCTAATGCAACTCTAAAAGAAACTGGAATCAACGCTCCTGTAATACTATCATCATTAAAATCAGGATAGTCAGATGTAACTCCAATTGATCTAATGTTTGTACCTGCACCAAATCCTACATACGCATCAAGTGCATCTGTTTGTACGAAATGATAATTAGCTCTTAATTGCACTCTATATCTACGTGAAAAGACCTTTGCATCATATGTTCTAGCAACAGTACCATCAGTATTTAAAGAATCTACTGTACCTGTTCCAGCTGTACTATTGTAAATAAAATCAACTCCTAGTCCGAAATTATCTGCCAACATGTACTCAGCTCTAAGCCCACAAGGTCCGATCCCTTTGATGTCTATTCCTTGGATATTATTATCCGTTACGAATAAATCTAAAAATGATTTTCCGAAATTCGGAAATCCGTAATATGGGTCAATGATTACATTACCCTGCTCAACCTGCGCAACAGCAGTGTTGTTAAAGCCCATAGTGGCAATCATTGCTGCACCTATGAATGTCAATAATTTTTTCATAATTTCTTTTAATTTAGTGTAAATATAAAATAATTTCAATAATCTAGTCTAGACAAATTCCATACCACAAATTATTCTATACACACACATTTACGATTTTTATCAGATTTGGTTTCAACAAATTGAAATTCAGAAAATTCGTTAATTTTAAAATTATCATTCGTCTTGCGCTATATATCACTCTAATCTGCCTCCCATTATATGGTAGTTCGCAAGACCTCTTCAAAACCAAATTAATTGACATAAATTCAGGGCTTTCGCAAAATACAATTACTGCTCTTGAATCGGATTGTTTGGGCCGAGTTTGGATTGGGACTCCAAATAGCATTCATTATTATAACGGTTATAATCTTACAACCCTTGATAGTTCTTATAACCGTGTATTAAATTTTTACCCAAAGGATTCATTGATATTTTGCTTAACGATAGATGAGTTAATAAAAATCAATGTCTATAATTTCTCTCAAAAGGTTATTCAATTACCTAAAAGAGACTTCTACTATAATGAAATAAAATCAAATGGTATTCTTTTGATTAATGCAGATAAATCAGACACACTCTTTTACGATTTCAATTTAGAACCAATTCCTAAAGAACTGTGGAATATCCGGCATAATAATTTGCACATTACTAAGTTTCAATTAGAACATTCAATTATAAGTTACGGCACTAATGGACTTATTTACTCAAATAAAAATGGAATCGATAGCATTCTAACAAGTTCCTACTGCTCTGATGGAGCAATGCTAAACAACACCTTATATATTGCTTCGCAAGACGGTGTTATCGAATTATCAGAAGTAAACGGTCAGATAAAGTCAAATGTTTTATTTCCAAATCAAAATATTGGCCAACTGCTTGTTGATGATAACAATAATTTATGGATTGGCACTGTATCCAACGGACTGTTTCTAATCCATTACAACACACTTAAAGGAGATTACTTCGAAATAAAAGGTGCAAATAATTCCCCAATAGCATGCTGGATGATATTCGAACATCAAAATCAAATTTACACGTGTTCCACAGAAGGTATAAAAGCCTTGCAAATTAATAACGAGTTAAATTCAATAGAAAAGTTAACTGAAGGGATTGGAATTTTTAGTGCAGTTAGTGGAGGAGACTTTCTACTGCTTGGGACTAAAAACCAGGGGATTTTAAAAATTGAAAAAAATAAACTAAGCCAGGTTTATAAAAATGATACCAATTCTTTAAGCAATATGATTGTATATATTATAATCAATGAGCAAGGCTTCCTTGCGTCATCTAAAACAAGTATCATTCAACTCGACAAAACAGGAGAAGTTATGTACGAGAAACCAATGACCGGTGAAGGAAGACCTTATTTAATGCACATTAAAAAACGAGATAAAGACTACATTGCATCTTCAACGTATGGGATTGAGATTAGAGACAGTAACTTAAATTTGGTAAAACAACACACAAATGCAGATGCTCGAGTATTTTGCATGACAAGTCAGTATAAAGAAGAAAATTGGACAGTTTCATTAGATGCGGGGCTTTTTAAATTAGCTAATGACTCTTTAATTCCAATCCCTTTTCCAGACCATCACTTATTAACAATTCAATCACTTGATTCTAATCAACGTTTATTTTGGATTCCCTCCTCTACTTCTGCCTACCTTTATAATGACGAAGGAATTATAGAATATAATCGTCAAAATGGTTTTCCAATTGCTGAATACAGTCAAAATGGAATTTATTTGGATACTAGAAATACACTATACACTGCTGGAATTGGTGGAGTATTTGCTTTTAACAGACAAGAGCTAACTGTTCCTGGATATCTACCACAAGTTTTAATAACTCATGGAAACAATCCCATTTCCGACGGAGATCAAATTCTTGTTGATTTTGATGTTTCTAAATTGAGCTTTAATATTGAACCTATTATAATGACTGATCAAAACTTGTTTACAGTTGAATACCAGCTTAATAAATCTCCATGGATTCCTGTTAATGGTCCAAAAAATATTGAGATGGACCTGTCTTATGGAAGAACAGCTTTAAACGTTCGTACGCTCAATTTAACAAACAACCTAACAGAGTTAAAAACCATAATAATTGTTCGCAGTCTTCCATTTTGGAAAAAAACGTGGTTCATTATTACAGCTATTCTTTTAGGGATTATCTTACTAATTGGTATTTATAGCCTAGTCAGGTTTATTCAGACCAAACGAAAAATAAAACGATTGTTAGTTGAACGAAAAGTAGAGCAAGAACGCCTTCGAATATCAAGTGAATTACATGACAATATTGGCGCACGATTAACACATATCATTTCATCATTAGACATTGAAATGTATAAACAAAATGAAGAAACTGGCATTAGTTCAATTAATCAATTTGCAAGGGAAACTATGTCGCAATTAAGAGAAACGATTTGGGCTGTTAGCAATCAGTCCATCTTCTTTTCCGTTTTTCTAAAACGTGTTGAACAATATATTACACAGGTGGATGGTCTTGCTAAACCAAATCTAACATTTGAAAATCAAATACGATCGGATTATGAAATGTCACCTACAGCTCTCATTAATTATTACCGCATAATACAAGAAGCTATTAATAATGCTGTTAAATACGCTAATGCCAAATCAATAAAAGTGGTGGCTATTGAAAAGAACGGCTTGGCAACCATCACAATTACTGATGACGGTCTTGGAATTGATTTAGATGCCCCCTTATTAGGTTCAGGAATTCAAGGAATGAAGAATCGTGCAAAAGAAGTAGATGCAATAATTAAAATTGAATCAAAAAAACAAAAAGGATCGACAATTACGCTCGAATTTAAAATTGACTAATGGTACATATGGCCTATTAATTATCCGCCTCTTAAATAATAAATTTGTGATATGATAAAAATTGCAATTGCAGAAGACAATAGTTTCTTAGCCAATTCTTTAATTAATAAGCTAGGGTTGTTCGAAGATTTCAAAATCAAGTTTCATTCACTAGATGGAAATGACCTAGTGCAAAAATTAGCAATTGATTCTAACATTGATGTTATACTAATGGATATTCAAATGCCCAATATGGATGGTATTGAAGCTACACGTATTATCAATAAAAAATATCCGCACATCAAAATTATCATGCTCACTATCTTTGATTCTGAGCAACATATCTATGAGTCTCTGCAGGCTGGCGCAAGCGGATACCTTATGAAAGAGAGTTCGCCAAAAGAAATTTTTGACGGTATCAATGATATTTTATCCGGCGGCGCACCTATGTCTCCTTCAATTGCACTAAAGGCTGTTAAAATCATTCGAAACCCTCAATTAGTTGAGCAAGAATCTGTCAACTTCAAATTGACAGATAGAGAGTCTGCAGTTTTAAAACAATTGTGTAAAGGATTAAATTACAATGAGATTGCTTCCAACTTAATCATCAGCCCTAACACCGCTAGACGGCATATTGAAAATATATACAAAAAGTTAAATGTACATAATAAAGCAGAAGCCGTGGAAATTGCTTACCGCCATCAATTGGTATAATTTAATTTTAGATATTTGTCTAACACACATAATTTTTCGGTGCTTATTTCAAGTTAGTTAGGTTTCAATATCAATCGTGTGGGATATTTTAAACCTAATTCCATACCTTTGTAGAATGCAGAAATTCTTTCTTGTATGTTTATTATTCATCTCAATGGTTTCACAAAGCCAAATTCATAATAGATTGGTAAAGTTTAACATTGGATTTACTTCTGAACAGGTTAATTTCAAGAATGACATTTTAAATTATAACGACACCAGTAATCGTCAGTTCGAATTTGTATCAAAGTCACCTTCCTTATCTTATACACATGAAATATTGTTAGGAAATGTATTCTCTGTTTCTGGTAAACTTGGTTTTCAATATTTAAATATTTTTTACGATAATCAACATTATGGATCGCCTTTGATATACGGTAGTCTAAATCCTGCTGTTTCTGTTTTTTATAATGGAAAATTTGAGTATTACGTAAAATTACAATTTGGCGCAATCTACCGTTTTAATGATCCTGATTTATTGTCTGGTGTTACTGAAAGGTTGTTTCCTGATGATAAACCTCAGTTTTTTGCAGGTGTAACATTGGGTGGATTCAACTATTACTTTACGGATAAATTGGGACTCAATTTAGAATTGTCAATTTGGTCACCTGAATTGTTGACCTTTGGATTATCCTATCGCTTTTTTAGAGGTGAAATTCCATCAATCCAGGAATTACAAGAACTTTAATCAACCTTTGAATTCTACAGATTATATGCGTGTTGATTTTCTAAAGAAAGGTGCTATTTCCAATTTTGTATTTAACTTCGTTATATGACAGATCGGATTACCTATTTTGTTGATGTAATTCTACCATTAAGTATTCCCAACACGTACACCTACAGGGTGCCGAATGAAATGAATGCTGATGTTGGCGAAGGCTCTCGAGTAATCGTACCATTTGGTAAATCAAAATACTATACTGCAATTATTCGCAGAATACATCAAGAGGTACCTACAAAATATACAGCCAAGTATATTGAAGGAGTTTTGGATCATGAGCGCATAGTCACATCAAAGCAATTCACCCTTTGGGAATGGATTTCCGATTATTATATGGCCGATCTAGGAGATGTAATGAATGCGGCATTGCCTAGTAATTTTAAACTGGCTAGTGAAACAAAAATATCACTTTACCCAGAGTTTGATAGAGATGAACAAGATCTATCTGACAAAGAATTTTTGATCCTTGAATCTTTACAATTGCAAGATGAATTGACAATTAAAGAGGTGGCAGAGATTGTTAAGATCAAAACTGTACAACCGCTTATCAAAAGGTTAATTGAAAAACGAATTGCCATTGTTAGCGAAGAATTAAATGCAAAATACAGCCCTAAATATGCTACGTTTATTCAAATTGCCCCAGAAATTGAAAACGAAACAGAATTAGGCGAAGTTTTAAATCACCTTGAATCTTCCAAGAGAAATGAAAAGCAAGTAAACGCCTTGCTCAAATTAGTCGAATTAACAGGATGGAATAAATCCGTTCAGGTTCCAATTTTAAAAAAGACCATTTTAGCGCATGACATTTCGGAATCTGCTTTAAATACTTTGGCGA
>CAKZPK010000145.1 GCA_937139035.1 uncultured Crocinitomix sp.
AAACCAAAACTTATAAAAAATGATTTTTAAGAACAAAACAAAATTGAAATTAGGCATTTTGCTCTTTTTCGCTTCAACTACTGCTGCAAATGCGCAGTATAATACCGATTATAAAATTGATCAGTATTTGGATGAGCAAACGATTGAATCCAATGTTGATATTGGAAAAGATGAAGTTATTACAGTTGGAACTATCATCTCAAATGATGGAATTCAAAAGCATAAAGACATTCTCTTAACACGCTTAGACAAAGAAGGAAATGTAATTTGGAATGTTAAGTATGGACGATCTAAAATTGATGAAGTAGGAAACGGAATTACCCTAAGTTGGGATGAAAAGCACGTAATTGTGGTAGGTAGTTTTCATAAAGATCCAGATTTACCTGAAGAAGAAATCAAAGAGAGGTTTGCATTGGTAATGAAGGTTAGAATTGCAGATGGAACTGTAGTATGGAATACCTTACATGGTGAATCTGATAATGACAATCAGGCATTTCTTGTAAAACGTGGAAGCAAACTTGAAGATCCAACTTACGTTATTGTAGGAAGATCTGATGGAGATGAAGAACAATCTTATGAGCGTATGTATGCTTTTAAGATTAAAGAAAGTGGAGACGAAATTTGGTCAAAAAGATATTACTTGCCTTATAACTTTCCAATTAGTGCAATTCACCCAACTAGTATGGTTGAAAACAAAGATGGTAAGTTTTTAGTAGCAGGTACACGTCATGAAGTGAACCGCCCAACTCATCTTTTCACGATTGGTTTTAGAGCTTCAGATGGTGCAGTAACGGAGGACCTTTTCCATTATCCAATTAATGATATCTATCACGTAAGCACAGTTGATATTGACAGACATCCTGAAGGAAAAGGATATGCACTAAGTTTTACAGCAAATGATTTAAAAGGTGATTGTGTTGAGGCGAATGATTTAGATAAAGACATTGACCGCATTGGTGTAATGAGACTAAATGAAGACCGAAAAGTATTGTGGACAAATGTTTATTGGGAAAAAGAAGCGACTAACCACAACGGTTTGTCTATTCGATTTTATAAAGATGAATTACATGTTTGTGTGAATATTAATCGTAAGAAAAGATATAACACTGCAGGATTATTGCGTGTGAAAGAAGGTAATGGTGGATTTATTTACTGTAACACATACCATGTTCCAGAATTCTTAACTGATTATGGTCCAACAGGAAACCACATGATTCGTTCTAATGATGACAAAGCTTATTATATCAAGTCAATTTACGGGAAATGGGGATTTGCAATGACAAAAACAGATGTTGTTGGTAAGTCTATTTGTGATAAAGAAACAGAGTTGAAATATTGCAAAATTAAAGCAGATTTGAAAGAAGAAAAATGTGAGGCTAAAGAATATGGTCGTTATGTATTTAAAGATATTCCTGTTAAAGAAGTTGAAGTAGGAATTGACCCTTGTGAAGAAGGACACGGATTAGCACCAGAAAGTGATGATCAAGGTTCTATTGGAGCATTACCTCTTAATCAAGCGGTAATTTATCCTTCTCCTGTAAGCGAAAATCAAGAAATCATTAATTTAAAATTCATTACTGATATGGATGAAACGCTAGGAAATGTTGCTATTTACAATAGTATGGGACAATTAATGGCAAATTATGATTTAACATTCATTACTGGTGAAAACAAGTTTGAATTTGATGCTAAACAATTCCCTACAGGGTTATATATGGTGACAATTACAACGCAAGATGAAATTCTTGATCGTGTAAAATTCATTAAAAACTAGTTATTAATTATAGATGGATTGGAAAGTATATAAGTTTGTATACTTCTAATCAATAATAAATGGACCGCTCGAAATTCAATTTCGGGCGGTCTTTTGTTTTTTATAAGACTTGTAAATTCTTCAATTCAACTGTATTTTGAATAAAAATGATCCAAGTATCAAGCGGCAGCTTTACGAGTTGACCAAGAAATTGTTTAAAACCTTCCAATAAATACTGTTAAATCCATAACGGTTCTATCAATTTATCTTATAAATTTGAACTTATTATTGATTTACAATTGCCATTATGTCCGTTTTGGAAAAACAACACATTGAGTACGACCGCAAAAACCTTACTAACGACGAATTAGTCAACATTTATAAGGCTTTAGTTAAACCTCGTTTAATTGAAGAAAAAATGATGATTCTATTACGTCAAGGAAAAATTTCAAAATGGTTCTCCGGATGGGGGCAAGAAGGAATTTCCGTTGGGGTAGGTTTAGGATTGCAAAAAGATGAGTACATCCTTCCTATGCACCGTAATTTAGGAATCTTTACTTCGCGTGAAATTCCACTCAACCGTTTATTTGCTCAATTTCAGGGTAAAATGACTGGTTTCACCAAAGGGCGTGACCGTTCTTTCCACTTTGGAACAAAAGAGCATCATTTGGTTGGAATGATTTCACACTTAGGTCCTCAATTGGCTTTAGGAACTGGAATTGCTTTGGCACATAAATTAAGAAATGAGAAAAAAGTAGCATTGGCTATTACTGGTGACGGTGGAGCGAGTGAGGGAGATTTTCATGAGGCTTTGAATGTAGCCTCAGTTTGGGATGTTCCAGTAATTTTTGTTGTAGAAAACAATCAATGGGGATTATCCACACCTTCTAATGAGCAATTTAGATGTAAGCAATTTGTAGATAAAGGAATTGGTTATGGGATGGATGCTTTTCAAATAGATGGAAACAATATTTTGGAAGTATATCATGCCGTGCAACAAATTGCATCTTCGTTAAGAGAGAAACCAAGACCATTTTTGTTAGAGTGTGTAACGTTTAGAATGCGTGGACATGAAGAAGCTTCAGGAACAAAATATTACCCCGAAGGATTGCAAGATAAATGGGCAATAAAAGATCCTGTAGATAATTATGAAAGATATGTTCTAAATGAAGGAGTCTTAACTCAAGAAGAGGTTGATGAAATTCGCAACGGATTTAAAAAAGAAATTCAAGACGAATTAGAAGTGGCCTATGCAGAACCAAATGTGGTTCCAAATACAGCACAAGAATTTGCTGATGTTTATGCACCATACAATCAGGTGATAACTGGCCCCGCAACAACGAATAAGTCAGAAAAAAGATTTGTTGATGCCATATCAGATAGTTTGAGACAATCCATGCAAAAATATGATGACCTTGTTATTATGGGGCAAGATATTGCTGAGTATGGAGGAGTGTTTAAGATTACAGAAGGCTTTGTTGAAGAGTTTGGGAAAGATCGAGTTAGAAATACACCAATTTGCGAATCTGCAATTGTAGGCGCAGCACTTGGTTTATCAATTAACGGAATGAAAGCCGTAATGGAAATGCAATTTGCAGATTTTGTTACAGTAGGCTTTAATCAAATAGTAAATAACTTAGCAAAATTACATTACCGCTGGGGTGAACACGCTGATGTGGTTGTTCGTATGCCAACAGGTGGAGGTTCTGCGGCAGGACCGTTTCATTCACAAAGTAATGAAGCTTGGTTTACGCATACACCAGGGTTAAAAGTTGTTTATCCTTCTTCACCGTCTGAGGCTAAAGGATTATTAGCAGCAGCAATAGAAGATCCAAATCCAGTAATTTTCTTCGAACATAAAGGTTTATATCGTAGCATTCGAGAGGATGTAAATGATGATTATTATACCGTTGAAATTGGTAAAGCCAACACCATTAAGACGGGTGAAAAAGCAACTGTCATTACATATGGAATGGGAGTGCACTGGGCTAAAGGAATTGTTGAAGAGCACCAATTGGATGTTGAGATCATAGATTTAAGAACCTTATTGCCACTGGATACAGAAGCCGTTTATGCATCCGTGCGTAAAACTGGTCGTGCTATTATTTTACATGAAGATTGTTTAACAGGTGGAATAGGAGGAGAGCTTTCTGCATTAATTTCAGAAAACTGCTTTGAATATTTAGATGCTCCTGTTATGCGTGAAGCAAGTTTAGATACACCGGTACCATTTGATGGAAATCTAGAAATAAACTTTATGCCTAAAGGAAGGTTTGAAGAAAAATTATTGCGTTTATTGGAATATTAAAATTCCTCTAATTTGGTAGCAATTAGTTTTGCAAATTCTACAAGAATCATAGCATCATTTGTCGTGTAATAATTCTCTCTTGGATGTTCAGAATCAATTACGCCAATAACTTCTCCATCTCTTAAAATTGGGATAGATATTTCTGATAAGCGAAAGCGGTCATCAATAATATAGTTACCATCCAATGTAGTGTCACCAATTATACGTGGAGCTCCGCTAATATATACACCACCAACTATTCCGTCACCAGGCTCAATTCTAATCGGCTCAATTATATTTTTTTGATTGACTTTTTTTTCACCATATGCCGCCATTTGCATGAGGCATTCTTTGTCCTCATCATAAATGTATAAAACACAATCTTCATACATCAATAGTTCGTTCACTTGCTTTACAACTTCCCATACTAAATCATAGCTTGATTTTTGTGCGGTAATGGCAGTTTCGAATGTTTGCAATAAATTTTCCTTGTAAGTGTCAGGTAATTCTAAATGCTTTTGTGTAAGCCAGTTTTGGGGTTGCTCATTTGTCATTTTACTGTTTTTTCAAACGGTGGTTATATGAATAGGATTACAAGAAAGGAAAATACTTTTAAATTCAAACGAAAAGAGATGAATATTATCCAATTAAGTTCAATTTTTTTAGCAATGTATCTTTTGCTCCTTTCCCAAGGTGCTGAAAATGTGCAGCAAACTCAAGCAAATCTTGATCAGGATTGTTATTGTAAAGTAAATTCCAAACTTCCAATAAACCAATTGAATCATGAAGACGTTCAGAAAGTTGAACATGATCACCTTTTTGTACGGCACCTTCCTGAATTACTTTAACATATACACCTGGATACGGAGCGTTAATAAACTCTTTCAATACCTTTTGGGTTTCAAACCTAATTCCCAATTTAAAACAAGGTTGTCTTGGTTGGGATACTTGTACTCGACATTCGCCAATATAAAGTATATCGCCAATTTGTAGTTCGGCTTCGTTTAATCCTTCAACCGTAATATTTTCTCCAAACATGCCGTGACTCCAATCTAAATCAGGGAATTTTTCTTTCCAATAATCATAATGATCCTCAGAGTATAGGTAGCAAGCCTTATCAATACCTCCATGATATTTGCGATCATATACCACATCTCCTTCAACATCAGTTTTTCCTAAAATTATAGGATAGTCTACAGGGTATTTATAAATTCCCGTTTGAACAGGCTTCCCTCTCCAAGATACGGTTTGCTTTTCTCCAATATTTACAGCAACTACTTTCAAACCTTAATGATTAAATGAATACTTTTTAATAAAAAAATTATGGAGTAGATAATGAAACAGGAATCACCTTTCCATTAATCCATCCATTTGCATTTAAACTGAAATCAGCAATATACGTAGCCATTTCATCTGCTGTGACGGGCGCCTCGTAACCAGGAAAGGCTTCTTCTAACATCTCAGTTTGTGCAGCACCTAATGCCAAACAATTTACTTGTATATTTTTGTCTGCTAATTCTTCAGCCAAACACTCTGAAAAACCTGCCACTGCAGATTTTGTAGCACTATAAACACTTAATCCTGGAAATTTAGAACTTCCTTGAAAACCGCCCATTGATCCTATATTAACAATATGCCCGCCTTTTTTTTCCATTAAAGGCACGATAGCTTGGCAACTTTGAATTAAACCAAATACATTTGTTGCAAACGAATCTTGTATGTCTGCCTCAGTTAATTCTAAAAAAGGTTTATTTACCAAGTAACCAGCATTGTTAATCAATACATCAACCTGCGGAAAATAACTTGAAATTAAAGTGGATAGATATTCGCGTAAATTAGGAGCAGTTAAATCAACAGCTCCAATCATTAAATTGTTTGTAATGCTAATCTCTTGTAGTTCTTTTAATTTGTCTACACTTCTTGCTAATACTAATACACGGTGATTCACGCTAAGCTGTAAAGCCAAAGCTCTGCCAATTCCTCTGCTTCCACCAATAATTACAATTTTTTTCATCCCCTAAAATTAGAGAATAATCGCAATTAAGATTCAAAAGCAGTCATAAAAAAACCGCGCTTGAGAATTACTCAAGCGCGGTTTTTATAAATGTATATTAACTTCTATTGCTTATAGAAGGTTTAGTATTCGTCATAAGAAACAACTACTTTTTCAGAAGTAGGGTGAGCTTGGCAAGTTAAAATAAACCCTTCAGCAACCTCGTCTTCTTCTAAGGCAAAGTTCAAATCCATTTTAACTGTTCCTTCAATTAGTTTTGCACGGCAAGTACAACAAACTCCACCTTTACAAGAAAAAGGAACGTCAGCGTCTTCGTCTTGTGCGGCTTGTAAAATATCTTTACCAGTCGTGTTTAACGAAAACTCATATTCTTCATCATCAATAATTACAGTTACTTGGCTTTGAACAGGCTCTGAACTTCCTTCGGCCGCAGCTGGTTTAGCAGGCGCAGAAGCAGTAAACAATTCAAAGTGTATTTTATCTTTCGCCAAACCTTTAGCAGTGTAAAAATCTTTT
>CAKZPK010000146.1 GCA_937139035.1 uncultured Crocinitomix sp.
GCTATGACAAATGGTTGTCAGTCTTTGTTATTTTTTTTTCAAAAGTTGCACTTCGCATCTTTAAGCTTGGCGCTAACTTGTTTATAAAGTGAATTTATTAAAAAACTCCACAATAACAAACTAAAAAGGAGTTATTTATTACTTTTTGACTGTTTTTTGTAGTTTTGCAAAAGTATAACTTAGACTCGTCTTTGGGTGGTTAATCTTACTTTTATGAAAAATGAACAACTTGATGACTTTAAAAGAATACTTGAAATAAAAAGATATAGTAAGCAGACTATAGCTAGTTATCTTAGTCATTTAAAACTTGTATATATTTTTTTCAATTATGAGTCTTTTCAATTTATAAAGGATAAAGATTTGTTTGATTATGTTTATCATTTAGTAAATACAAAGAAAATATCAGCTTCTACTCAAAGACAGGTAGTAGGAAGTCTTAAATTATTTTACAAGGAAATTTATAATCGTGAAGTACCCTTCCATTATCTAAAAGTTTCTCAAAGAGAAAATAAGATACCAGTTGTATTGAGTAAAAAGGAGGTTAAATTAATTATTGATTCTGCACATAATATTAAACATAAAGCTATTTTATCTATGCTTTACGGAAGTGGATTGAGAATTGGAGAGTTGTTAGAGTTAAGAGTTAAAGATATTGATTCTCATAGAATGACTGTTTATATAAGACAAGCTAAAGGTAAAAAAGATAGATATTCTATTTTATCTCCCAAAGTATTAGAATTATTGCGAGAATATTTTCAGAAATATAAACCAAAAGTATATTTATTTGAGGGGCAAAAAGGAGGGAAGTATACGTCTAGTAGTTCGGCAAAGGTATTCAAACAAACGCTTTTAAGATCAGGTATAAAAAAAAGAGCAACTTTACACACTTTGAGACATAGTTTTGCTACTCATTTATTAGAAGATGGCGTTGGAATATCTCATATTCAAAAACTTTTAGGACATAATAGTATTAAAACAACTTTAATCTATACTCATATTGCTAATGATAGTTTGATGAATATTAAAAGTCCTTTTGATAACTTGTGATTCCTCGATAACCAAATCAAGCCGATCAATAAGGATTTGTATAGCCGAATTTTGAACAACTAACTTGTTTAACGTGAGTGTCTTACCCTGAAATAGCTATACAACTTTGAACAAGTTGTATAATGAGAAACGAAGAAGAAAAACTATTACAGGAACTAAGCGAACACAAAAAAGGAGCTCGAAGGTCTGAAAATCAAAAAAGATCAGCTGTTCGAGATTTAGAATCAGGTGAATACACACGTCTCCAGGTTATGGAGAAGTATAAGATTCGTGCGGATGCTTCGCTTTTAGATTGGTGTCAACTCTATGCAGTTGATAAGTCCAAATATTTAAGAAAAAAGCGTCATAACGTATCGACAAAAATAAAAGCGGTTCAGGAAATCCAGTCGGGATTGTTATCCAACGATCAAGTGATGGAAAAGTATGATATGTCCAAGAGTCGTGTGAAGCATTGGATCCAAGAGTATTCTGTAGCAGCAGATAAGGAAGAAAACCCTAGCTTATACCCTCAAAGCAATACAGACAGCATGGGGAGTAAAAAACAATCATCCAAAGAAAAGGAACTGGAAGCAGCACTTAAAGCAGCACAGCTGAAAATACTTGGGTTAGAGACTATGATTGAAGTTGCCGAAACAGAATTAAATATTTCTATCAGAAAAAAGTCTGGTACCAAACAGTAAAAATGATGAGGATTGAATATACAGGCATGAGTATACGAACTCTTTGTGAGCTGTTTGGTAAAACGCGTTTGGCTTATTATGACCACAATAAACGAGAGCACATAAGGTATGAGAACCACGCAGTTATTTTAGAATTAATAACGATTATCCGGAAGGATATGCCACGTATTGGCACGAAAAAACTTTACCACATGATTTCTCCTACACTTGAAAGAGAAGGCATAAAAATGGGGCGTGATTTGCTACATCAACTTTTAATAGATCATAATTTAACCGTTCGTGTAAAGCGAAAATATGCTCGCACAACATGGTCGGATCACTGGCTGAGGAAATATCCTAACCTAATAAAAGGGTTGATTGTTGATGCTCCAAACCAACTTTGGGTCAGCGATATCACATACATTCGATTGGTTAATGATTTTAGTTACTTGTCTCTAATCACTGATGCTTACTCAAGAAAGATAGTTGGATACTGCTTGAGCAGAACGCTTGGCAGAGAAGGAACAGTGTCGGCACTAGTACTTGCCTTGTCAAACATTCCATCAAATACGGAGGGGTTGATTCATCATTCGGATAGAGGGGTTCAATATTGTAGTTCTGATTATGTTGATATTCTTGTTGAATCCAATACCCAAATTAGTATGACAGAAAATGGAGATCCTCGTGAAAATGCAATCCAGAAAGAGTGAACGGAATACTTAAAGTTGAAATGGGATTGGGTGAAACATTCACAAGTCATCAGCAGGCATTGAAAGCAGTGGACAAAGAAATATCTGTCTACAATTCAATGCGTCCCCATGCAAGCTGTGATTATTTAACACCTGATGAGGCTCACACTAAAAAAGGAGAATTAAAAATGAGATGGAAACGTAGATTATTTGAGAAAAAATTTCCTTCCAAAGAGGGGTACCCCTCTTTGGAAGGAAATTAATTAGAGATTAGTTAAAATGTATAGCTATTTTAGGACTAAGGAAAATAGGTGTATAGCTATTCTAGTATTAACCCTAAAAGTTGTATAGTTTTTTCAGGACGAGACAGAGTTCGATATAAAATAAAAACCAACAAGAACAATTAAGAACGAATAAATACCGACCAATAAAGCAAAGCAACCAAATAATAGTTTGTAAGTCTTATTGAGTACCAAAAACGTAGAATTGACGTTATATCAATAATGTCAAAAGAAGTTTCAAATACAACATTTCAAAAAAGTATGGTTCATTATTACAATGAGCTGAAAAAAGGATATTTGGAAGAACTCGAAAAAGCTTCAGATAAAGAATATGCTAAAAATCATTGGCAAAAGGTATTTTTCACGGAAAATGAATTTGTTCCTTACAAAAGTGTTTTATTTAATGAGTTAAAATTTATCTATCATCATCACAATTGTCTTGATGCAAAAACTGCTTACAATAAAACAGTTGAGCTAATACCACAAGTAAGAATAATTGCAGAAAAACGAAAAAATGATGCAATAGCCCTCCTTAAAGGAAATACAACAATTGATTTAGCAGATTGGTACCTTGAACAAATTGAAACAGGAAATGCTACTCTTAAGGAATTAATACTAATAGAAGAAAAAGTATTAACAGCATCTAATGAAAACCTTATAGGATCATTGGCTATGCATCTTGCTGGACAAAAATTGCACAAAGAATTTAATCAAGATGATTATGTAATTGCTAACCCCAACCCTAAACACAAATACGAATTCACGCGCAAAGAACAATTACTAGCACTGTACTTCTTGAAAAAATCAATGGGGCTAAATCTAGCTCAAAACAACGACAGAACTAAAATTGCAGCTTTTTATCATCTAATTATGGGCGTACCATTCTCTGATTATTCTAAAATCAAGAATCTTTCTATATACTCAAGTCTAGGTGTTGTACCACAGGTGGTAGATAAGGATAAAGTTCTACTCAAATACTTGCAAAACATACGTCCATTTTTTAATGATCTATCGCTTACTATTGCTGTAGAATTAATCGACAAACAGATAGAAATGTGTAATTCTGAATCAAAATAATTACAACTAATTTACTATTTAGGGGCACCCGAACCCCACCCACCACTTAAACTATGGCGTAACTTGAATGGAGTTCAATAAGAACAAGAACTGTTAAAATCAAGTTATGAAAGATAAAAAGAAAACTAAAAGCAAGTCTCTTTTAGAAAAATACAACGAACGACAAACCAAAGGTAATGTAGAAAACACTTTAATAAAGGGTGCGGTAGATGCAGTTGCCAGTTCTGTTATAGGAACAGGTTTAGGAGCAATTGCTGGAGATAAAGCCCCCTTTGCAGGTTTAGGTTTAATCTTGGCAGGACATTACTTTGGTGATGAAACTGGAGTATTGAGAATTGCAGGAGCAAGTACTCTAGCTTTTGGAATAGCCAAAGCCAAAGAATATCAAAACAATCCTAATTTAGGTACAGCTCAAAAAAGAATTTCTGAAGCAAAAGATGATTTTCTTACTGCTTTTCATCTTAAATGGAAAAATGAGAAAAAACCAACTGAACAAAAAGTTGTAGTTGAAGAACCGATTCAAAAGAAAACTGAAAGTCCAATAATTCCATCCTCTGAAACACCAGGAATAAATGGAGAGCTAGACTTTGAAGAGTTGACATCTTTTGAATTGAAAAATGAAGAGTTAGCAAATGCTTTTAATGAGGAAAACTCAAACGAGAACCAGCAAGAAGATATCAGTTCTGAGTTTGACGATAACCCAGATCTATCACTAATTTAAACTGCACAGTATGACTAAGACATTGCCATATAATGCAGCTAATATTAAGAAGATATACAATAATCTTGTTACGCTTGATAGTCAAGGTACTCCCAAAGACTTTGAGGTTAGAATTGATGATTTTACAGTTATTCAAAGAACAAACGATTTAAGTAAATTTTACCTATTGCAAGAATCAATCACCAATTATTCAAGTGAATTAAATATCATTCTTTATAAGGGCAAAGCGAGACGTTACGATAAATACATTTTTTTTATCAATAACAATCAAAGTCCCGACCCTAAGCTATCAACAGAAGAGTATGTCAATAAAAAGGTTGAGGAAATACTAGCTATTAGAGAGAAAGAACGAGAATTCAAAAGACTGAGTAAGGAAAACATTTCTCAACAACAATTGATTGATGAATTGAAGAAAGAAAATCAGGAGTTAAAAGCTAAAAACAAAGGTGAGTTAAAGGAGATGTTACAAATGTTGGGAGCACAACTCAATACTTCAAAAGTACCAGATGAAATAAATGGAATACCAAACGATCAACTAATGAAAATGATAGCAGATGCCAGAAAGAAGTTTGGAGATGAAGTTTTTAAAGACATTATGGGTATTGCCCTCATAACAGGACAGAATCCTGAAATAATTAAGGATGTTATAGAATTTATTAACGATAAAATACAAGACAATGAAAACAAGTAAAAATAAAGAATTAATGACTAGAAAAGAAGCTGCTAATATGCTCTCAGTATCACTAACTACGCTAAGAGCATGGACAGTTAAAAAAATAATTAAGAGCTATAAGTTAGGCGGAAGAATTTATTATAAACGAGATGAAATTTTAGAATCTATGATAATCGTTTGATAACTATCCTTATGTAAATGAGGTGATTCAGACCATAATTAAGTAATATGGGTAACAAGACAAAAGCATATATAAAAAGTGAGGTATCAAAACTGAAAAAGTTAAAGGCTAAATGTGGTAGTAAAATGACCATAGCAAAGCTAAAGACTAAGGAGGGCTTTGAAAACTTAACGGATGAAGTTGCTCAAGAAATAATTGAGCAATTGGAAGAATATGCAACAATTGTCTTAAAACAATTAAGCCGACTAAAACTACTTAAACCCATAGATGATGACGAATAAGAATGACATATTTAATCAATTTGCTAAAAAGGGAAACCTACCTGCACACTCAGGAAAAACCAAAGCAGTAATCTACACGAGAGTATCCACTAAAGAACAGGCGGAGAACAATGCATCATTAGATACACAATTGGAATTTTGTAATAATTGCGCAAATAAAAAGAACTTAAATGTTGTCAAATACTTTGGAGGAACACATGAATCAGCCAAAACCGATTCAAGGAAAGAATTCAACGAAATGATTACCTATGTGAAAAGGCACAAAGATATTGGCTACATCATAGTTTATAATTTCAAACGATTCTCTCGTACAGGAATAAGTATGACCTATCTTGATCTACAAGAAAGAGGGATTCAAATTATATCTGCCACGCAGGAGGTTGATGGAACAACTTCTTCAGGACTTTTCCATAAACATCTCTATATGGAAATGGGTAGAATGGATAATGAAGACAAGCGTAAAAGTTGTATCCATGGTATGCAAAAGAGATTAAGAGCAGGTATTGTTACTGGCGCAATACCTTTTGGTTATACGAATATAAATCCGGGTAAGGGAAAGTATGCTGAATTAGTAATTAATGAACAAGGTAAACTACTTAAAAAGGCATTTGAATTAAAAGCAAAGCATAATTTATCTTACACAGAAATTACTGAGCGATTACGAAAATTTGGTTGGACTAAATCTTATAAAAAGCTAAGTGATTATTTCAGAAATCCTGTTTACTGTGGTTTATTGGTTAGTTCATTAATCCCTGGAGAAGTTATTGAAGGTAAACATCCTCCTTTGGTATCAAAGAAACTATTTCTAAAAGTTAACGACATCTTAAAGCAGAAAAACTATGGAGGTAAATACACCATAGATGATGAGAACCTACCTCTAAAGCAATTTATTAAGTCTGAAGATTGCGGAACACCATTTACAGGATATTTGGTTAAAAGAAAAGGGTTGTATTATTATAAGAACAATCGTATTGGGGCTAAAGAGAATAGAAGTGCCAAAGTGTTGCATACAATGTTTGAAAAACTGTTAAACAAGTTTAAACTAAATAACAAAGCATTCATCTCAACTATTAAAGAAGTAATCAAACAAATGTTTATTGACTTACATGAGGAAAGTATTAATGAAATAATTGCTCTAGAAAAGAAGATACCTAAACTCGAAAATAACCTTGAAAAAATTGAAGAAAGGTATGTGATCGGAGAAATTGAAAAAGAATTATACCTCAAGTATAAAACTCAATTCGAAAAAGAGTTGGATGACATTCGAAATGAAATGGGAAAATCTAAATTTAACTTATCGAACCTTGAATCAGCAATAGAAAAAGCAACAAAATTAGCTCTAAACCTACCTAAAATATGGACTTCTGGAAATTTAGAAGAAAAGAGGAGACTACAAAAGGTGGTGTTTCCAGAGGGAATTTTGTACAATCGAGAAAAAGATACTTATCGAACCTTACGAGTAAATACTATTTTTAAGGTAATCCCAATGATAGCGGAGGAAATAAGGGGAAAAGAAAACGGGACAACCTCTAAAATTAAGAAGTTGTCCCGTTTAGTACCCCTCCCGGGAGTCGAACCCAGACTGGAAGGTGCTTAAAACCTGTGTCTCTGCCAATTGGACTAGAGGGGCGTATTGATAGAATATGTTTGGAGTCACTTTTAAGTGCAGTTTTGAACTCTTGCCCAAAACCTGCACTTAAATACTTGCTCTGCGGTCTCGAAGGGAATCGAACCCTCATCACCCGATAGACAGTCGGACATTCTCGCCGTTGAACCACGAGACCGTTATTATTTAGTACGGAGGGAGAGACTTCCTTCGACATGCTCAGGATGAACTTCTCGTCTTCATAGTTTTAAGTTTGCATGTTTAATTTTACATGGCAAAATTAATTTAGTACAGAGAGGGGGACAGTTATCGAACTCTCTTTTTGAGGATTTGAAGGCGTTGGATAGCTTGCGACAAAGCTTTAATCAGCTGCAGAAACCTTTGCTGAAAGACTCAGCGCAGTAGCAGGAGATTTTTGATAAAACCACAATGTGAATGAGTTTTAGAAAGGTCTTTCATCATGGCGCTATAGATATTGCAGATTTATTGCTGAATGGATAATCATATATGTATTTTGCCCAATGGTTCAAATTAGGTATTCGGTAAATCTTTAACATATAGAAGTATAGTGTACTATATGTACTGTTATTATCTTCGATTTTAGAACTTATGTATGGCTTGTTTTTACTTTTTTTTCATTTTTTAAAAGGCGATCAACTTATTTTCGCTTAAAAAATATCCCCACTTATCATACTTAACGACCAAATAATTTTGCAAGTGTAAAATAAATAGTTCAATCTTTTCAGAGTAAGTAATAAGTTATGTCAAAATATACAACGCTATTAACAGTATCCCTAATTTTCTTGGTTACGGTGTCATTTGGTCAGTTCAAAGCACAAAATGTAGAGCAAGAGAAACTAGAGTTATCACAACAATTAAGCACCCAAAGCGAAAAGGGCTTTATAGAAAATAAAGGTCAGATGTATTCTATGTCAGGTGAGGAAGTGCCGTTTGTTTTGTATAAAACTGAAGCACCAGGCCTAATAATTTGGATAACTAATAAAGGAATAACATATCAAACATTGATAATTGAGGAAGAAAGAGAAGGAGAGTATAGCGAAGATCATGAGGGGAAAGAAATGAAATGGGAACGGGTAGATTTGGAGCTAGAGGGCGCTGAAATATTAAAAGAAAAAATCTTGACAGAGGATTTACAAGTTGGTGAATATAATTTCTTCCATCCGCACTGTACAGATGGAATTTATGGTGTATCGACATATAATAAGATAGTAATTCAATCTGTGTATAAAGGTATAGATTGGGTGTTGTACAGAAAAGATGACGGGGTATTTAAGTATGATTTCATAGTACATCCAAACGCTAATGCAAACGATATTAAACTTGTTTATAGAAGTAAAACACCAGTTTTAATAAATGAAAATGGGGAGTTAGAGATGAATACTGAGTATGGCATTATTAAGGAGCTTAAACCAATTAGTTATTATGAAGGAAATGAAGTGCATACGCAGTTTAAATCTTTGGGTAGTAAAAAGGTAAAAATTAGTGAGGATTGGGGTTATGAGACGAAAATAGGATTTACTTTAGACGAAATGCCTAACGACAGAGATAAGGATTTGATAATTGATCCTGAATTGGTATGGGGAACTTATTTTGGTTCAGACAATAACGACGGAATTTTAAGTATTGATACGGATTGCGAAGGTAACTTATTTGCAACTGGTTATGTTAATGGAGCGGGATATCCTTCATTAGATATTGGTGGAGGGGCATATTTTCAAGCAGCTGCATTTTCGACTGCAGATGTTGCGATTTTAAAATTTAATAATGATGGAGTTTTACTTTGGGCAACTATTTATGGAGGTGGAGGTATGGAATTTGGGCATTATGTTGGTGTTGATAATGATGGGAACGTATTCATCACTGGAACATCTGGATCAAGTGGTTTCCCTTTTTATGATCCAGGTGGAGGAGCTTATTTTCAAACATATCTCAATTATGACGAGATTTTTATCTTGAAATTTACGAATGATGGGATAAGGGAATGGGCCACTTTTATCGGTGGTAATGGAAAAGAAGAGGGTAATTCTCTAGATTTTGATTTAGACGGAAATTTGTATATCACAGGAACTTCCAGTTCCACTGATTTCCCAACATTAGATATTGGTGGAGGAGCTTATTATCAGAGTGCGATCAATGGTTTAAGTGATGCAGTTATTCTAAAATTTAACAATTCTGGGGTATTATTGTGGAGTAGCTATTTAGGCGGGGGGGTCGAAGAGATTGGTGCTTCAATATCTGTTTCACAGGATGGTAAGGTGTTTTTGTCCGGACATACCAATTCTGAAGACTTTCCATTACAAGATCCTGGAGGCGGAGCTTATTTTCAAGCAACTCCGGGTGGAATAGCTCCAGGGTATTCGCTTTATGAGCAGATTCATGATATTTACATAGCAGGTTTTGACGTAAATGGAATTATGGCTTGGAGCACATACTTCGGCGGAGATGGCACGGATTTAACGCAATCGATTTCCGTTGACAATCTTGGTCGTCTGTATTTTCTAGGTGTGTCAACTTCTGATGATATGCCTACATTAGATTTGGGTGGAGGCGCATACTATCAGTCTGTAAAGAACGATTCTTCAGATATGTTTATTGCCAGATTTCAAGATTCAGGAATACCTGAATGGGGGACTTATTTTGGAGGTAGCGGAAGTGAAGGGTTTATACCTTCTGAATTCGATCATATAGCGGTAAATGCTTTTGGCGATATATATATTGGATTTACTGCAGCAGCTCTTAGTCCAATGGTTACAAATGACTTGCCAACGATTAATCTAGAAACAGGTTATTGGGATGGAGTTTCTGAGGCTGGGGCATATCGGGAGCATTATGCTGCAAAGTTTGATAAAGATGGAATTTTGCAATGGGGATCGTATATAAGTAACACAGAGGGCGCCTACAGAGTTGCATTGGCCGTCGATCATAATCAAGATGTTTTTGTGACTGGGGAGTGGAGCGGTTTAAGTCTGACGGATGAAGATTTATATCTATCAGATATTAGTGGAGGTTATTATGATAATGATAATAATGGTATAGAGGATGCTTTTTTCATGAAGTTTGAAGCTTGGACTACCACGGAAATGGAATATGAACAAAGTCAATTAGATGATAATTGTACTTGTTCGGGAGAAGCAAGGGTTGAGGTTAATTTTTATGTAGGTGCGCCCTACACATATAATTGGAGCACAGATTTTTCAGAAACAACCGAAGAAACTACAAGCGAAATTGTGGATTTATGCGCAGGAGATTATTGGGTGGAAATAACAAATGGATGTTTTATTGATACTTTGTTCTACACCATTATTGAAGCAGATTGTGGTCTCAATATTACTATACCTGATGATACGATTTGTATTGGTGATTGTGTTGATTTAATAAGCGAAGTGTCTGGTGAAGAGGGGAGTGTAAGTTTTGAATGGTTGCATGATCCAACTGAAACTGAAAGCACAGTATCCGTATGTCCAGACGAAACAACAGCCTACCAAGTTATTGTAAATGATGATGTGGATAGCGATACCGCCGAAGTAACAATTGTTGTATTACCATATCCAGCTGTAAATCTGGGGCCTGACACCACTTTATGTCCAGAAGCATCTTTATTATTAGATGCCGAAAACCCAGGAGCTACATTTTTATGGCAAGATGGTGCAACAGAACAAAACTATGAAGTTACTGAGGCAGGAACTTATTTTGTAACGGTAGATAATGGAACTTGTCAGTCTAAAGATACAATTGTGGTTAGTTATACAGATTTAAGTGTTGACTTAGGTCCCGACCAAGTGATATGTGAGTCTTCTTCTATTGTCTTAGATGCGGGAAACCCAGATGCTGCGTTCTTATGGAATGATGGTACTACATCTCAAACATATACTGTTTCATCTACCGGTGTTTATTGGGTTGAAGTAACGTTAAATTTTTGTACCGTGGTGGATACAATCGAGATCACGATTTCTGAACCAACGGTTCAGTTTGAAGTTTCCGATACAACGGGCTGTTCGCCACAGGATGTCAATTTTATGGACATGTCATTGGTTACGGATGGAATAATTTCATGGTTATGGGATTTTGGTGATGGAACAAGCTCAGCTGTACAACATCCTGCTCATACTTATGCCGAAAATGGAGTCTACGAGGTTAAACTTACCATTACAACAGCTTCGGGTTGTGTCGTAGAAGCAATAAAAACCATAGTTGTTGAAATATACCCTTATCCCGTTGCAGCTTTTACATTTGATCCAAGTTCACCTTTGCCTGATGAGCAAATCCAGTTTACAGATCAATCTATTAATGCAAACACTTGGTTGTGGAATTTTGGGGATGGAAACGGTTCGTTTGAACAAAATCCAATGCATACTTATGCCAATAATGGAAATTATAATGTTGTCTTAATAGTAGATAATCACGGCTGTATTGATTCTGCTTATGGTACTATTATTATAGAAGAGCTCCTTATTTTTTATGTACCAAATGCTTTTACACCAGATAGTGATTTATTGAATGCTAATTTTACACCCGTTTTTGTAAGTGGTTTTGATCCTTATGATTATCATCTCAGTATTTTCAATCGTTGGGGGGAACTTGTTTTTGAGTCTTATAACGCTGCGGTGGGTTGGAATGGAACTTATGGTAATAGTGGTTTAATACAAGATGGAGTATATATATGGCAAATTGAATTTGGCGATATTAATAATGATAAACGGTATATTGAAACGGGTCACGTGACTTTGTTGAAATAACGGGACCTTGCCATACGGTACAATGGGTAATTGTTTTATATACTAATAAGATCCCCTCAACAATCGGTGGTTCAACTTGTAGTTACAAGAGTGAAATGTTTTATTAATTTCTATTGGCTTAGCTTTTTATTTGTAATTTTGCATACTAAAATAGTTTAAGCATGGGGTTTTTTGGGTTACGCTTTGTTTTTTTCCTGATTTTAACTCAATCCTATTTAGGTTTTTGTCAAAACAATGAATATGTTTTACTGGATTCATTAAACCAAGACTTTAATCTGATTGATTTTGATGAAATTCAATTCAAAAAAAAGGCATTTGAAGAAAAACTAGAACATGTCCGAAGGGATAATGATATTCTAGCGGAATTAGAAGTGTTGGAATTAGTGGTAGAGGACTTTTTACATGAAAGTGAATTTTTCTACGAAGCAGCAGAGTTTAGTTTTGAAGGTTATAATTTAGCTTCAAAGATTAATTCATCAGAGCACAAAGCTTATTTTGGCGAAAAATTGGTTAGGAGTCTATATGCGGTTATAACCATTGAAAATGTTGTTCTTTGGTCGGAGCAGCTTCAGAGTTTTGAACAGTCCAAAGTAAATTATAATTCAATTTTTTTGAAAGTTTGCGATTGGATGATTAAAGAAAACGAGTTTAATCAAAATAAGTTTATACTGGCCAAATTATACGAGTCCAAAGGAGGGTATTATAGACTCAATAGGGAATTAGAAAAATCAGTTAATTACTTTAATAAAGCGCATGAAATTTATGTGCAAGAGGATACAGTGTATTTGCCAATAGTAATGAATTTGTGGTTCATGCATGAAATGACGGGGAATACGGATTTGGCTAAAGGCAGTAAAGAGCTGTTAGAATTGAATCTTAAAACAAATGTTTCTCCAATAGTATTAAGTGGTTATTATGGCATTTTAGGTGCTGTTGAATTTGATGTGAATAATGACCCAGAGGCGGCGCTTCGAGCATTTAACAGGTCTTTTGAATTAGCACAGGACAGTGATAATATTATGCGTCTTTATTTATCCAATCACAGTTTTATAGTGGCTTATGAGCATCTAGGCGATTTCGAATTGATGGTAAAACATCTTAAATTTGAACAGAAACTTAAGCACAACATATCGGCTTTAGCAATTGACTACCAATTGAAAAATGTTCAGAAAAGACAACTTCTTTCTAGCAAAAGTTTGGAATTGGATATTGTTAATTACGAAAACTTAAATAGAGAATTGTCATATCAAAGACAATACTTAATTCTTACTTGTTCTATTTTAATATTATTAATTTTTGTTTTTTTTATTACATGGCGCCTAAAGCGAAAAAGGTTGGAGTTGCAAAGCATGAAAATTGAAGAGGAGAATTTAAAAGCCGCAATTGAGTTTAAAGAGAAAGAAACCTTACGCTTTGTCCTATACCTCAGTCAAAAAGACAATTTGTTTGGAAAAATTAAAACAGACCTTAAAGAAATAATTAAGTTAAGAAATGTTGAGAGTATAAAAAAAGAATTAAAAAGCTTAATGCACTCATTACTCTTGCGTAATTTATTAGAACATGAAGTTGAAACCTATCAAACAAGGATTGATGAACTTAG
>CAKZPK010000147.1 GCA_937139035.1 uncultured Crocinitomix sp.
CTCCATTTTTTCAATAATTCGGCGTCGGTGTGTTTCAACTGTTCTATGGCTTAAACCAATCAGTTTTCCGATTTCAGTATTTGATTTTGCTCTTGCTACAAAATGTAAAATGCAAGTTTCTTTTAAAGTAAAAATCGGTGGCGAATCAAATAATGATTCAAAAGAACTTTTGTTTGGCTTGCCATGCAATTGAATTCCTGCGTTTATTTTTATTCTAATTTTTTGAATTTCTTCAATGAGCAATAAAGGATTAATTCGTTTAGTTAAAAAGCTAGGAATATTATGTTTTTGTGCAAAGAGATAATTCTCAAAATACCTTTCTTTAGATGAAAGAAAAAGAATTGGTAGCATTGGGT
Organism: uncultured Crocinitomix sp.; assembly: GCA_937139035.1. GTDB lineage: Bacteria > Bacteroidota > Bacteroidia > Flavobacteriales_D > Crocinitomicaceae > Crocinitomix. Next base: position 357 of record CAKZPK010000147.1, read on the forward strand.
TTTTGATCTTAATTTTTAACAAGTATTCCAGATCTTTGTTTGATTCTGTATCCAATATTAACAAATCGTTTATACCAATTTTATCACTTTGTAATTCTTTTATCGATAATAAACTTGAAACTTTATTTACAATTTCAAAATTTGCAAGGAATATTGCCATTCCTTGATTCATAATCAAATTTGGTTCAACAAATATGATATTGATTTTTTTCATAAGTTCTGGTTTTATTAAATGATTTTAAATTGGCTCTTTTGTCATACAATACTCAAACACAGGGTTAGCTCAATGACAAGTTGTTGTCTTTTCTTCGTTTGTGTTTGCCTTTTCAAATTCGAGCATTTTTTTATACGACCCTCGAAATGTCCTTTTCGTTGTAACATCAACACCTGCTCCAACTTCCGTGTGATGCACTACCTCACAAGTATATTTTTTACCACAAGAAAATAAGATGGCACATACAGTTATTAATAGTATTTTTTTGTATTTCATAAGGTTAATTTTTTTATGAGAAAAAACGGCGGGAAAATATTTGAACCTAATGACCCAAAACATTTATGATTATTCAATATTGTTCCCGCCTTGCTACCTCACCTAACGTAGAGGTTTTTCAATTTTATTTTATGAGTCTATTATTTTATGAAAGCTGGTTGATTTTAATGGGATATAATTCATGTTGCTTGCATATAGAATTACTGGAATTATGCTTTTAACATTCAGTTTTCTCTTTAAATTATTGAAGTGATTCTCTATAGTTTTTACTTTTAACATTAAAATATCCGCTATTTCTTTTGAGAACTTACCTAAGTTTAAAAGGTGTAACACTTCCAGCTCCACAGGAGTGAATAATACAGGAGGAAGCTGCTCCATTAAACAAAACATTACAGAGATGTGTTTCGGAAAGTAAATTGTATCATCATTATTAGCCTCAATAATTTTGCTACATGTATCTATTAAGTCTTGCTCTCTTATTCTATCAAATATGAAACCGTTCAACTGTAATCTTTTGGACAGTAAAAAATTCACGTATAAGTTTCGCTGAGAACTGAAAACTACTGTTTTCGTTGTTGTATGTTTTTTACAAAACTTCTCAATAAATTCTACATCCGATTCATCATGAGTTTCAAATAGTAAAAAATCAGGTTTATAAACAATTGGAATCGAATGCACTGTGGAATATGTCGATATTACATTATAGTATTCTGAATTATTGAACGCTTTTTCAACTCCTAACCTTGTTACAGAATCGGAAATAGTAATAATTGTCGCTATTTTATTTTCAAACTTCATTTTTTTACTATTGCACTATAGTTGCGTTTAAGAAGGATGAAGGCTGGATTGGAATCTTGTGTTATTTAACCCTAAATTTCAAATCAACCGCTCCAAGACTTCATCCTTGAAACTTAATTACCTATATAATTTTGATTGTTCAGTTATGGGTTAAATAACACACAGCAAGGATAATGAATAGGTTAATTTTGAGCAAATAAAAAAAGCGTATTTTGAGTACGCATCTAGTAAAAAAGGTATTTCTACGTATAAATACTGTGGTTTTTAGCTTCTTATTGGAATAGTTTTGTCTTGACCCACAGATTAAATTTATTGTTCCCATTTAATTTAAAAACTTATGCAAACAAAATATTCAAAACTTATCCTAGTATTAACGAAACGGGAATTACAAATAGCAAACCATCTTGTCGGGTTTGATTCATATAAAACAATTGGAGAGTTACTCTGCATTTCAGCTTCTACATGTCGAAAACATGCCAGTAATATATTTGAGAAGGTCAAAGTAAAAAACAGAATAGAATTCAGAAAAAAATACACCCAGATTTCTCAATTTTTGAAATTAAGCGAAGGCTATCCTGAAAAGATCACACAAAACAAATCAATCTTAACTTGGTCAGACAACAACTCCTTCGAGCAATATTATATTGAATTTTCAAGGGTAATGAAAGCAATGCTTGAAGGAAATTTCAAGCTTCGATTAACTGAATCTGACGATCCAGATGATATAGAGAGTTTTATCGCAAAGGGCATCAACAAAGTGAATGAGGAGCTTGATAATGAATATCTGGATTCTAAAACGCTGATAAGCATTTTGAGTGCTTACAGGTTAAACAATCGAATTTTAATCCTTTCGAAAAACGGAAAAACTGTTAATCATATATTTCTGCTGTCTGAAGAAGTAATAATAAGACCAGAGTCAATCAAAGGAAAATCAATCTCTGAGTTGTTTATAAATTATAAAAATGAGGACAAGTTAAAAGTTACTTTAAATCCGCACATTTTTCTTAGCAACCATCAAAGATTCGCCTATTTAGAAGTAACTAAAACTACTGAATTAACCATATTAACTGCGACCATAGTCCCTGAAGAAAAAATTGAAAAACTTCTCCCTCGTATTCTGGGACTAATTAGTACTATGGCTGAGCAACAAGCAGATTCACCAAAAGTCTATAATTCGGTTATAGAAAGCGCTATTTCGATCGAAGCGAATGAATTATACAACGAATTAAAAGATTACATGCTATCAAACAAGCTGGGGTTGTCTTAAATGACTATTTAGTAATAGTTGATTGTAATTATCTTTACTCTTACTGTAACAGATGATTTTTTTTACCGTTGCTCCTAGTGTCCGCTTACTTTGACTTGCAGCATATCCTAATCGAACTCGTTTCTTACCACGTTTATTTGCATATTTTATTACCTCCCACAATATCACTGGGTAGATATTTCTTGACAAATATCCATAATTCAAACCAATAAAAATTGGGGTCATAGATTCTTTAGCTTCATGCAACAATATCGAGGCAACTACCAATCCTGTTTCATTCTTTAATTCGAAAAGTTTAAAATCATTAAGCCCCAAAATTTTGGATATAGTATCATTATTAAGTGGAAATGTATTAATCTCTATTCCCCTTTTTACAACATTTTTATAAAGTAGATGAAATTGATTAATATCGATTGAATTTGGATTATCATTTATTGAAATATTAAATGCATCACTAGATGAATGAATTCGATCTCTAAGAAATTTTCTTTTCTTTTTCGATAGACTTTGTTCAAATTCCTCAATGCTATTGCCATAGAAGTGTATTTCATGGTTATTTGGCATTTCTATTGGTAAGAAGCTTTCTCCTTTTAAAAAATTATGCATGACTTCTTCTGAATCTTGAAAATCACGATATAGAGTCATGTTAATTTCTTGCTGTTCACAAATTTTATCTGTTTCTTGTATTAATCGTTTTAACGCCTGGTATTTTAGCGGATGAGATTCATTAAAAAATAAATGTGTTCCTTCAGTTATTGGTGTACCCATCAATAAAATCTTTGAGGATAAATAATATTTGTCTTTTTCTCTTAATAATTCGATAGATTTCGAAACATCCTTTGAACTTAACATATCTTCTTTACCCGTCATAACAGTAAAAACAGTCGTCAATATTACTGTTCCAGTATTATCTAGTACGGACAAATAAAACAAACTCCATTTATCTTCTTTTTTCTTCCCTCTTCTTCCTTGATTTTCATACATTCTTAAAAATTCAATTGAAAACAGATTCGTAGAAGACATTAATTTTTCTTGTTCATTGACGGGCACTTCATCTATTGTAGTATATTGATTAAGTCTCATTTGAGAGGAAATTTTCTTTGAAAATTCATATTTGATTGAATCTGAAAAAGTGTATATTTTTCTGAAAGCCTGTTTTATAACATCAAATTGTATTCTCTCCTCTATCAGTACCTTATTATAGTTTGATTTAAAGGCAAAAACTAAGCGCTCAATATCTTTAAATGTATGATGTAAAGAGATGGTAAACCTAACTCCTGTGCATGATTCGGAAACAGCTGGAAAAGATGCGATATTTGTAAAAAAACCATCATTCATCATTTTTTCCACTAAAAGATAACCTGCTTTTAACCTACTCACTGGAACAAAAAAAATTGGCGTTTCTCTTTCTGAAATTTCTGGTATATTATGTTTACGAAATAAATCGTAACAGTATTCTATTTTTTCTCGCAAGGCAGTTTGTTTAAAATAAATTTCTGGTGTCAAATGAATTTCTGCCGATTTAATACTTGCACCTAATACAGGAATTGGATGTGGGCCTGAAAATATTAGTGAGCCTGTACAATTATTAACTAGCCTGAAAAAGGTTTTGTTTTTTGTTATAAAAACACCTCCCATAGTTCCAAATGCTTTTGCCATTCCAGTTGTTAAGAACAATTTTTCATGCAACTTTATTTTACTCAAAATCCAACCTGAACCGTTTTCCCCATAACTGGAAACACCATGAGCGTCATCCGCATAAATGTGAAATTTTTTATATTTATTCATTAATGATTCTAATGCTAGAATTGGCGCTGTGTCTCCGTGCATGGAATAAATTCCATCAATAGCATACCAAATTCGACGATATTTTCTTGAATACTCAATAATTCGCTCCTCTAAACACTGAATATCATTATGCCTAATTACAGTTACATGTACTCCTTTCGCTTTCAATCTTTCAGCCGCATCTTGAACACTGGAATGTACGTATTGATCCAGTATTAATATATCCTCCCTCTCAATAAGAATAGGTATTACACCTGAATGTCCTAATGATAATGAAGTGGTTAAAACTACCTCTGTTCCAAATATTTTTTTTAACTGATTTAATAGTATATCATACATTGGGTTAGCAGAATAAATTCTTGAAGAAGGGTATTGAATTCCATATTGTTTTACAGAATTAATAGCACCATCAATTAATCTTTGATCAATTTCTAGTCCTAAATAACTATATGATCCAAATGAAATTAATTCTTTTCCCTTGATGACTATTGTTTTACCATCAAATTTTTTATTTTCAAGTTTAATTTTCGCAACACCTGATCTTACCGCATCATCAACGATATTATTGATTAAATTTATTGTTTGATTAGACATAATTTCAAATTTTATGGATGTAAAAAATAATTATACAAAAAGTGAGTACTCTGAAACTTGGACGAGTGAGGGGGTCATTTTTCAAATTATTTCTCCAAAAGTTAAGAAAATTACGCTAGAAGTTGCCATCCAACTGGTTGAAGACCGCAATACAGCAATGGGTATTGTTAAATTTGATTCACCCGTATTTGTTAAGGTTAATAATGCAACATCTATCGATTCAAAGGCTAGTGCATATTATAAAACAACAGAACCGTATATTGGGATAAAATGTATTGCTATGGTGGTCGATAATTATGCTGCTAGATTAGTAGGAAACCTGGTCTTTTCAGTTAAAAGATCTCACGTACCTACCGCTTTTTTTAATTCAGAAGAAAAAGCTATGTTGTGGTTGAAAAATTATCAAAACTTAAATTAAATAGAGGAGATAAATACGCACAAAATACGCGTATTTAGTTTTGCTTTACTGCATAATTTTCAGAACTTTTAGTTAGAGAGTATTGCAGGAGATGAGGATAAGAGGAGGAATGCTGTTAACAGCACGTGACATACAATTAATTACAGGCAGCGAATGTTCAAATTCAGCCTACCGTGAGCACCTTCAAGTACGAGACTCTTTAGGAAAGAAGAGCAAACGCTTATCAATAAAAGAATATTGCGAATATTGGGAGTTAGATTACGAAGAAACAGTAAGCTTTCTTAATTCGAATAGGTAACTCAATCCTAAAAACTCATTTTTCAGCCTTTTTTCTTAATTCAATTAGTGCTTTCCCAAAATTTTTCTCTAAAAATAACAGTATTCGCAATTTCTTAAAGCTAGATTAATCATTACGGAATGTTAGGGAGTATTAGTAAAACATTAGGGAGCATGTTGATTTTGCTAGGATTCTGAAATTACTCAGTTCAATAATTATAATTCTGATTTGCATAACATAAAACATCATTCATTGAAAATCCAAACCCTTAGTATTAATCAATACTAATCAATTTTCATCATTCTTAATCAATCCTAATCAATTCCAAAATTTTTCATTTCAAACAGCCTGACATTTGTTTCAGAGTTCAATGCAAAAGTCCTTGAATTAAAGGTTTTACAGCATTCTCATAACTATTAAAAACAAATTCAAGATGAAAACAAAAAAAGAAAAATTCGATCAACTAGATCAAACCTGGTCAAGACACCGAGATGCAATGTATAAGGTCTTAAAACCTTTTCATGTACGATTAATCTATCAGCGTCTATTCAATAGCAAACCTTTTAAAGAATTAGCCATTCGATATGAACTCAATGAATTAAGCGCGAAAATGCTCTTTGATTGGTGTATAAAACAAATTAATAAACGAATAGACAAAGATTTTGCAGAATTACTAATGGATTGCCATGCTTTTATTCAAGCCAAAGAGAATAGAGTAGAATCTAAAAAATAAAGATATGGAGAAGAAGAAAAAATTGAAAGGAGGAATGCTCATAACCGCAAGGGATATTCAAATTATTACGGGGAGTATTAGTGATGAATCTGCTCGGAGAGAGCATAGAACGGTAAGAGACGCTTTGGGAAAAACCAAGCCGAGATTATCCATAAAGGAGTATTGCGATTATTGGGAACTCAACCTTGAGGAAACCTTGAATTTCTTAAATGAAAACAGGTGAGTATTTAAACAGGTCAAGAGCGAAATAAAAGGCTTTTTCTGTTAAATAATTAACGTGATTTTAATCTATTCAAAACACATAATCACACAACCAAACACAACAATTCACAACAACATAAACCAGATTGCAACAATCTGAAAATGAAACCGAAGAAACGTCCGTAACTTGATTTAGAGTTCGGATAATTGATTAACAATTTAAACGAATAAAGATGGAAAGAGGAGAAACATTAATTGGATCAGTATTAATTACAATTGAAGAAATACAATTTATAAATGGAGGAAATATTGAACAAGCCATTAGAGAACATGAGACTGTAAGAAAGTCACTTGGTTTTGGATCGGAAACTTTGATGGTCAGTCAATATTGCGAATACTATGATTTAGATCAAGATGAGATATTTGATTTTTTAAATGGAATAAGATTCGAACCAAATGAAAGCGTACTTGCTAGATATGGTTTAAGCCAAAAATCAGACATAGATTGGGAAAATGAGGACTTAACGGAATTCACTCCTAATGAAACTTACGAAGAATATTTAACAACACTAAACGAGGAAGGAGGTATAAATGGATGCAGTACAAATAATCAATAGCCTTTTGCTAGGGATAACCCTTTACTTTGTGAGGGACTTTCACAAAGACTTTAAACAAATGAGTAGAGAGGTCTCAGACCTCAAAGAACGCTTTACGGAATTGTCCGCAAAGTTTAAAATTCAGATTCAAGCGATTAAAACGCGCTTGGGTCTGACAAACGAAGAGGAGGTTGAAGAATGAGAACAGCAAGTAAAATCCTGATTGGTGGAGTGATCTTCTATTTAGGTAAACACGTGTACTCATTAAATAGAGCCAAAAATAAAATAGCCACAGATGTTGGTGGCAGATTACATAAGTTAGGTATGGAGGGGGTCGAAGTTGCGCTGAAGTTCAATATCAAGAATCCCACGTCCGCCAGTATTAAAATGACAGCACCGTTAATCAAGTTGTCCTACAATGGCAAAATACTCGCGACAAGTTCCATAACACGATTGGAGATACCCGAAGATGCACGAAGTGCTAGTGGGAAGATCAAGATAAAGCCTGAATCAGAAACAGGTTTTATCACTACTCGAATGCTTATTCCTTATCTGTCATTATTAGGAGCAGGAGCCAACTTGCTTCAAAGACTAAAAGCTACTTTAGAAGGAAGTGTGGACACACCTGTTCTGCTGCAAGTTGCTACTACTTCACATGTGCAAAGTGCAATAGGGACATTTCCTTATGACGACCTGGTAACAATTGAGGTATAAATTTATTAACACTTAAAACGGGCATTAATACTGTTTGAATGATGAAATTCAGCTACAAATTCAAATTGACAAGTAAAGCGATTAACACTTGTCAACTCGAATAGTTGAAAGTCAAGCATTGACCTAACAGTAGGAAGTCGCCCTGCGACTATGAGGACAGGAAAGAGGAGAGTGAAAAGCGGTCGATTTTACGACCGCTTCTTTGACCGAGCAAAAGGAAAGAATATTACAGTCAAAAAAGAAGCCACACTGCAAGATACAATGAAGTGGATAAAGGTTGTAGTCAATCATTTCAAAGATCAGTCAAAAAAAATAACAGGGCATTTAAAAGCAGCGACAGTGCGTGAAAGTTGCTTTAATATTTGGAAGTTTTGCTTTGAGCATTTTCAATATGAAAAAGATAAAAAACGAACTGAACAAATAAGAACGCCCAATAGATCATGGTTTGATCGACATCATCACAAAGGAATCGATTGCGATTGTTTTAGCACACTAATTGGAACAATGCTAGTTCAGTTAAAAATTCCTTTTGTTTTTCGATTGACCCGATACGAAGCTGCGGAATTTGAACACATCTATCCCGTGGCATTTGATGAAAATGGAGATGACATAATAATTGACTGTGTAGTGCACGAATTTGATTACGAAGTACCCTACACAGAAAAAAAGGATGAAGAGATGAATTTACAAATTTTAAACGGGACGCCAGCGTCTTTTGAAAATGATCTACCTATTGACGCACAGGATTTATTCCTCAATGAGGATCTAGAGTTAGAAGGATTAGATGGCAAGGCAGAACGCGAAGCTCGCAGAGCAAAGCGAAAGAAAAAAAGGGAAACACCTTTAAAGGAAAGAATTCGTAACGGAATTTCAAAAATCAACAAAGTCAACCCCGCAGCAATATTGCTGCGAACTGGAATTTTAGCAAGTATGAAACTCAACCTATTCAAAGTAGCAAGTCAATTGCGCTTTGCATACTGGTCGGACAGCCATGCAGCTAAAAACGGAGTTGATTTAGCACGCTTTCAGCAGCTCAAGCGGATTCGACAAAAGATCGAACAAATATTTTACCGTGCAGGTGGCAAAGCTGAGAATTTGACAAAGGCAATATTGCAAGGTCGAGGAAACCGAAATAAAATGGTTGCCTTAAATGGTTTGGGTTCAGTAAGTACCTACCCTACCGATTATGATGATTTAAAAACCATCTTGGGTGAGGATATTTATTTTGACGAACTAGATGAGACTGACGGTTTAGACGGATTGGGTGCTGTAGCAGCGGGAGCAGCTGTGGCTTCGGCGAGCGGTGCAATGGGAGTAATAGCAGGGTTACTCAAGAAAATAGGGAATATTTTCAAAAAAGGAACAAAAGCAGCTAAACAGTTTCAGGCACAAGATGTATTGGATGATGCTGAAGAAAAAACGCGTCGATTTAGTTTGAAAAAAATAGCGAATAAAGTTCGTAGTAAAATTCAGGAGAGACGAGCGCGAAAAAATCGTGAATCCTCAGAAGAAAACAACGAAGTTATCACATTTGATAATGATGAGGAGTTTGATGTTCCGGAACAGGAATACGAAATTATTCCAGAGGACGAATATTTCCCACCCGCAACCGATCAATCACAACAACCTGACGGTTTTGAAGATGACCCAATAGACACAACTGAAAAAACACCCAATCCAGTGGTTGCATGGATTAAGGAAAATCAAGGTTTGTCATGGGCAATTGGGGGAGTTACAGTAGCAGGGTTAGGCTTTTTAGGATATCGGGCAATCAAAGGTAAAAAGACTAAAAAGAAGTCTAGTGGAGCCGTTAATGGCATCTCCAAAAGTAGAAAAAGTGGTACAAGAAAAAAGAAAAATACACGAACCACAAGTACAAAACGGAGTTCCAGCACCAGAAAAAAAACAAGCACAGCAAAAAAGCCACGAACATCAAGAGCCAAAAAGTCTCAAACACCAAGACGTATGCGTTTAAGTAGCTAATTTAAAAGAGGAGGAGAATTATGAGTGAGAAAAGTAAAAAAGGTATGCTTGCTAAAATTGGCAAAAAATACAACAAGATTGGAGAAAATAAGAAGTGGAAACCGTGGCAGAAAAACACCGCTAAAACAGCAATTGACATTACGGGCGCAGGAGTTGGAACAGCAGGAGCATTTGGAACAGGTATCATTAGTCCTTTAATAGCTCCAGTTACAGGAATTGTATTACTCGGTTTAGGTCACTTCTTGGGTGATAAGACAGGTGTCATGCGTGTTATAGGAGCTTCTATGTTTGGTTATGGATTAGCCAAAGTAACCCAGAAGGACGAATTAGATGAGACGATAGATGGTCTTACAATGGGCGCAATAGGAGCAAAAGCGAAACGACGTTTGGGTGAATTTAAAAATGAATGGATGAAAGCCTTCTTCATTGATAAAATAGTTAAACCCAAATCTAGCCAAGATAATTTGGCAATTGATGGTTTCGGAGCGATTGATTTGAGCGCAATGGATGCCATTGAGGAATCCGTCAAACAATCTGCGATTCAACACGAAATGAATCAAATGGAAAGCCAGGAACAAAACTTCTTGGAAAACGCGGCAGATGAGGATGAGGATGAAATCAGTTTTGTAACTATTCCAGAAGATGAAATAGATCTATCAACGATTTAGCCGAATAAAAGCTATTCAGTAATCACTGAATAGCCAATCAAACACAATTAAAAAATCTTGGGGTAAAGTACCCCAAATGTCTAACAGCAAAATGTAGCTGTAAGGTAATCGGCTTGCCTTAAAACCACCTTGCGATTATCTAAAGGAACTAGGTAAGCTATTAACCGCGCTTATGCGCAAAAAATTCAAACAAAATGTTAGGAGAGATGATGGAGAGTGAGTACAACAACGTTGGAGAGTTGTTTGGAGTTGGGGAACTCGAACGTGCCACAAGGCACATGAATCCCAAAGAGAGAATTCGGACAATAAACCGAATTGCAAAACAAGTCAAGGGTTCAAGACGATCAAGGGCAGAAATGGAGAAGTTTTTTAAACAATTGCCATCCCATGTGAAGCAGGAATTGGTCAAAGGGTCATTACGTTTGGCAGATTGGACTATTTATAGCACCAAACCAATTCGATCAAAAACGATCAAGATGTTCGAACCTCAAGATGATAAAGAGGTAGGTATTAGAAATATATCTAATGCAAAACTACCTAAGAATACGGTCTTTTTAGTAAGTGGTATCATTTTGCTAACGGGGACAAATCCTGATGCAACTAATCCTGAAGGACAAAAGGCAATCAATTTCAAAAGTCTTTCAACTGTTCCTGCCATTGCAAACGGAGAGTTCAGTTTAAAGGCAAATAAAAAACAAATCGTACCTGAAAACCAGTCAAACAGACGATTTATTACAGATAATGACCACACTTTACAGTGGGGCTATTACAAATTAGATAATCCGCGATTAATTAAGGATGAAGAAGTGATTGAGTTCATTGTAGAATTGGGAACGCAGTTTCAAATTCCAGCAGATCAATACCTCTATGCAGCCCTTGACGGTACAGCAACAACTCCATAACACAAGCGAGCTTGTTTTACTAATCGATTTGACCTGCATAACACAGGTGAGCCTTTTTTACTAGGGGACTTGACTTAGCAGAACAAGTCTAATCGAACAGTAAAGCAAACAACGTTTGAGTAAGACAAATGAAGTTTGGGGGAGTGGAAAGGATATGGAATTTGAGGAGATAGATTCCACTCCCCATATTAAAAACAATGAAGAAGATGAGTTATAAACACAATATCATAAAAGAACGCTTTGAGGTAGAGGTTAGTCAAGCGAACGAAGTGAAAAAAGCTACGTTTGAAATTGACAGCAATGCGACAAAAATCACTGGAATTTTATTAACCAGTAATAATGAAAAAGCACTTTACTATCGCGGATCACAAAAAATTCAGATCAACGATCAAGAATTATTTCCTGAAAATTTTGAATCCAAATTATTGATGTCAGGCTTGGGTGTTTCACCTAATCAACGAATGGTTAAAGTCGGAGCAATAGACAAAGGAAACGGACGGTTAGAAGTTTGGTATAAAGATGAAGATCATACAGAAGCTATTTTTGCACCCTATACTGTTTCAATTTATGTGTTCTCAAAAGTTTGTGAATAATGAGACGCATTTTAGCACATATAGAGAAGATTGAACGTGTTAGTAAAAAAATCATGTTTCAAATCAAATTACCCACAAATGTTACGGAGGTAAAAGGGATAATGGTTGAGGCTAATTTAAAAGTGAATTTCGGTGGAATACCACTTAACAAACATGTAGGACAATTAACGCTTCGAATACCCGAAAAGAGAGATGTATTCTATTCCAAGGAGGTGTTCTTGTCAGCTATTAATCAGAATAGATTTCAAAATATCGAAGTTCAAGGATTGAGTGCGGATAAAACTTGGATGACCAGTGGAACAAAAAGAGAATTTTTCAAGATTGATGTACCAGTGAGCAGGACAATTATTGAGGGGTTTTACGAGGATCAAAGACTAGAAAGTAAACAACATTATCAGTTGAATATTTATTTACAATTAGCATAACAAGAAGATGAACGAGGGAACGGCAATAGAGATAGCAAAATGCAAAATGAAGGAATTGAGTGTGGAAAACTACATTTTACGCTATCGTCATTTACGATTAGATGCCAATGAAAAGCGAGAGATCAAAGCAGAAAATCACATTTACGTATTGACCTACCCTTTCTATAATCTTCGCATTAAGAGCAAGGCGGGAATTTATGATTTGGCGGATGATGGCTTGAATGAATTACAACACGTTCATAGAGGTTTACTTCAATTAGAAAACCAATCTAATATCCGATTAGATGTAAAATTCATACAGGCAATACCAATGAATGATAATCAAACAAAAAACAATAAAAGATGATGGAAGAAGAGAGAGAAGAATTGAGAGCGGAAACTTCTGGAGACTTTCAGCGTGAAACACGAGACAACGGGACACAAGTGTTTCGAGAGATTTATAGCGAAGGAGCGATAAAACGGTTGAGACATTTAATCAAAACTTCATGGAGCGAGGGGAATAAGAAGTTTTACTCCATTTTAATTGATGGTGAAAAGGTGGTGGAAAAAACATCAGACGTTAGAAAGTTTGATTCCTATGCCAAATACTTAAATCCATTTACCAAAGTGGTTACGGTATTGATGTACAAAGGCTATTCGTTCAACAATAATCGTTATGAATTTACAGTCAGTCATGGCTTATCAGGAGCCTTGGGTGGACAGTCACAAGAAGAGCGATTTCAAAAGATGGTCGCAGATTACAAAAAAGAGCAAGAATTTAAAGCGCTCAAATTAGAACTCAAAAAGAAAACCAAAAAGCTCAAGGAGTTAAAGGTAATTATAGAGCAGGTAGAAAGTGAAGGCGAAAAGGAGAGTGGCTTTGACTTCGCTAAAGTTTCAGGAATGGTCAATCAAGCCTTGGGTATTGTGCATCAAATAAAAGGAGGCACTCCACCTGCATTAGGGAATGTGTCTACCAGTCAACCACAAGAAGAGGAAGTCTCAATTGAGGCGGTTGAAGAGGAAGAGGAAAAGCCAAAGAAAAAGAAGAAAAAAACAGAAGAAGAACAACTCTTTGGTGTGTTATTTAAAAATCAAGGAGCGGAGCAAATAATCAGAATGACCAACTTCATGCAAAAGATGAGTGAACACCCTGATTTGAATGCAAAATTTCAAAAAGAGTTAAACAATAAATCAAAAGAAGAATTATGAAATTCAATTTAGTAATAGAAGGAGATAAAAAAGAAGCAACAGCTAAAGCTAATGCATTGGCAAAACTTGGTCGATACTTAGATGCTAAAACATTAACGGCACTTGCTGATGTGGTAAAGAATGATCCTCAAAAAGTAGACTTGGCAAAGAGCTTTTTAGGAATAAGCTAAAATTAAAAAAGTGAGGAGGAAAGTAAATGAGTGCAGTTATAACAAAGCTAGCTTTAAAAAAGACAGCTAATAAAGCAGGAAATACCCTGCAAACAAAAGTACGTGGCGCACCTGTTTGGCAATGGGCTTTGGGCGTTTCTTTAGCTGCTTTAACTGTGTATGGCACTGTTAGGGTGATCCGTTCAAAAATTGCTTCAACTGAAGATAGTCGCAGTTTCGGAACAGATGAACATTCTACATGGGCAAAGCAACTGAAAAATGCTATGGATGGTCCAGGAACAAATGAGGTGCAAATAAGAAAGGTACTACGCGAAATTCCATCACAGCAAGACTGGAAAAAAGTAAAAAAATCTTTTGGGAAACTATCCAAAGGAGGGAACCTTGTAACGCGGATGACATCAGAGCTTAGTTTAACCGAATTCAATGAAATGTTATCCATTATTCAATCTAAACCCGAAAAAGCAAAAGATGCAGGAGCCGTGATTTATGATCCGCATGGTTGGGCAAAACGAATTAATGCAGCGATCAATTACAATACTTGGGGATTTTTATGGGGGACAGATGAAGATGCCTTAACGGCAGTTGTCATGGATATACCAACTATACAAGCTTTTATGGATACTGCGGAAGTTTACAAAGAAGAATATGGTATCCCCATAATGCAGGACATTAACGGCGATTTAAGTCCTGCTGAAATATTGGTATATCGACAAATGATTTTACAAAAGCCAAGAGAATAGTTTAAAAATTAAAGAGAGATGGAAAGGAAGAGAAAAAAAACATATTTACTCATTGGTTTAGGTGTGGTTGCATTATCAGCAACGGGAGCCGCTTATTATTTCTTGAATCGAGGTGGTACAAATAGTGAAGATGCGGACTTGGATTTTTTGACCGAAACAAGTACTGCGCAATTTACTTTGCCTGAACCTAATAAAGCTAGCACTGGCTCCAACCGTTCAGGGGATGACAGCTCTAATAAAAGTAATTTCCCACTAAAAAGAGGAAGTCGAGGTAAATTGGTTCAGCAACTGCAAGAAGCACTAATGAATAGATATGGCAAAAGTGTTTTACCTAAATGGGGAGCTGACGGTTCATGGGGAAGTGAACTGGACAAAGCTTTAACCAATAACAATCTCCCAACCCATATTACAAAAAGTTTATTTCAAAAATTTGTCGGTGGTTCAACAGGGTCTTCAACTTCATTGTCAAACGAGGAGGCAAAGAAGGTTGCAAAGAACCTCAGGCTGTCAATCATAGGTAGCGATTTTGAAATGGCGAAGCGGGTTTTGGGTAGGATCAAAAATGTTTCGGCTTATAAAAAAGTGGCTAAAATATTCATTCAACAAGAGATTTATGGTGTGCGTAAAACGATCGTAAATGGGTTACTGGTTAAGTTTAATAGAGCCGATCAAAAGAAACAGCTTAACACGGCTTTCCACCGCATTGGATTAAAATATAATGGTCAACAATGGACGTTAAGTGGCATTGATTCCGACAAAAATTTGATTAGTGTGAGACGATCAACAATCTGGAATAAAAATGGGCAATCAATTGAGATTAAAGCAAACACGCTATTAGGTAAATTAATTCATAGTAATTCAGGAGTGACAGAATTTAGAACGTTTGATAACAAGCAATTATTTATTGATTCCAAAAACACAGCGTATGTCTAACAATGGATTGATTATTCGTAAAATAAAAGCACTGGCAAGACGAAAAGGGTATCGAATTTTTAAGGATTATAAAAAGTTAAATATTTGGGGTTTTAGATCAAAAAATGTGATTCCCAATCAATTTGATGATGAATTGCATGTTTTCTTCGTCGAAGATCGACGGCCAGTTAGAAAGTGGAGACATTTTGTTTTTCCCGTTACAACTGATCCTGGTACTTATTGGCTCGATAATCCAATGAATCCACAAGGAACGGCAATGCTTGCACCGAATCAGTATTTAGACACCTATAAAATTGATTTGCACCGCGGTAAATATTATGCCCTTTGTCAACGATTGGGGAAGGTCGAAGTCATTCGTGATTACGACCGCGACGCAGTTCTTGATTTTTACAACGGAAAAAAAGAGACGGGAAAATTCGGGATCAATATTCATAGAGCCAGAAAAACGGGATCTACTTTTCGAGTTGACAATCATTCGGCAGGTTGTCAAGTATTCAAAAACGCAGCAGACTTCAATTTCTTTATGAAATTGTGTGAGATGCACCGCGAAATCCATGGAAATAAATTTTCCTATACGCTAGTCGATCAAAGAATTGAAACAAGAGCGACCTTGAAAAAGATTGCAATAATAGGAGGTTTAGCAGTAGCAATAACAGCAGGGTATTATTTAATAAACGATTAAACAATGAGAAAGATGAGAGAGAATTATTGTGTTTTATGTGAGCAGCCTTTTGAAATCGGCAGAATTGATAAAAGATACTGTTCAGCAAACTGTCGTAGTAAAGCATCAAAAAGCAGAATTAAGAAACAAGAAAAAAAGCAAGCTTTCCTTACTAAAAACAAAGAACTAGTTAGGCTATTCAAAAATGAATTCGACGTTTTTAAAGACAGCCTTTTATCAAGTGATCCAGTCATTCAAAAAGAGCGAATTATCCAGTATTGGAAAGGAGCAATTCAAATGTCAGAAGCGGTTGGAAGCATTACAAACTGGAAAGCATTAGCCGAGTTTTATGAAATTTTAGAAATTCCTCTGGGCTACCAATTAACAGAAGTTGAGTACAATCAAATTACGGAAAAAAAAAAGGGAATAATTGCAAAATCGATTGATTATGCTCGATTAACATTTGTATTGTCCTTCATTGGTTTTTTAGGCAGTATTGGATTTTACTTTGGTGTGTTGCGTGAGGTTTATAGTCCTGTTCGTGATAAACAAAAAATTGAAGTCTTGAAAGCACAAAATGCTGAATTAGAAAACACGGTAAACATTTTAGTGGAACAAGAAGCAGGGGAATGAATCAAAAAACACCAAATATAACTGCCAAAGAACAGCAATTTGTCCAAAAGGCAAAAAACGCATTGCGTTCGGGTGAGCGAAATACCCGTCCTGTGTTGCGCAAGTTGGCTAACACATTCGGTATTACAGATAAAACTAAAATCAAAGAACTCAGCGAACTAGCAATTGTGATGGCAGCGCGTGAGTTGGCACATAAAGATTTGTTCGTTAAACAGCGATACGACCAGATTGTAAGCTTATATAATCGTCAAGTTAACTTGTCTTTTAGAACTTCGCAAAGCGTTTTATTGCAACAATACTCAACCCCTGCTCCAATTGGTTTTTTAATGGGCATATTTTGTGAGGTGGATAAAATCAGAACCTTATTCGAACCATCAGCAGGAAATGGGTTATTAACCATTGCAGCCGATCCAAAACGGGTTGTAGTTAATGAAATTGATTTGACCCGAAGACAGAATTTAATAGCGCAAAATTACCAAAAAGTAATTGGTCAAGATGCTTCGGTACAATTTGTCGAATACCTAAGAACTTTTGATGCAGTAATCACAAATCCACCGTTTGGGAGATTAAGCGAGCCTGTTTATTACAGCACATTTAAGATTAGCGAACTCGATCATCTTATGGCATTAATCGCATTAGATACTATGCGCAAAGATGGAAAAGCAGCCATCATTATCGGTGGACATACAAGATGGGATGAGAAGAGAAGAATCCAAAAGGGAAAGCAACGTGTCTTTTTTAACTATCTGTATAGCCGATATAATGTTGCAGATATTATAGCCATTAAAGGTAACAAGTTATACTCCAGACAGGGTACATCATTTAACACTCGATTGATTTTAATTGATGGAGTAAAAGATGAACGTTCAGGTGTCGCTCCACTTAAAACAAAAAGAGCAGCAACGGTAATGACTTCATTCGATCAGCTATATGAACGTGTGATGGAGAATTTAAATACACAAGAGATGGGAAAGAAGGGATTAAACAGATGGGAAATTGAAGCATTGGAAATAGAGGCGGAATTGCTAGAGCAAACATTAGGAGCGCCTTATAATCCATCTTCAGATGCTTGTGTGGTTCTTGATACGCAAGTACCCGATTCAATGAGTTTTGAAATGCACCAAGCCGTTCAATATGTTAAAGAGAACGTGGGAGGCGATATTGACAACTATGTTCGTCACCGTTTAGGATATCGAACAAAACTGGAATTATGTAAAGCTTTGTCTGCTGAACAAACGGATGCCGTGGCATTGGCGATTTACAATATCGAAGCCTTGAACCAATCAGTCATTATTGGCGATCAAACGGGAATAGGTAAAGGGCGTGTAGCAGCTTCTATCATTCGGTACGCAGTCGGTCAAGGAATAACGCCAATTTTCTTAACTGAAAAGGCAAATCTATTCTCAGATATTTACCGCGATTTAAAGGCGATAGGTTCGGATGCTTTACGCCCGTTCATTGTTAATTCACGTGACAGTAAAACCCATATTAAAGATGAGTTTGGAACGATTATCTATAGCGCATTAACGCCTAATGAACAGCAGCAAATTTTTGAATCAGGTAAAGTACCACAAGGGTACGATTATATTCTTGCGACTTATTCACAGTTCAATTCACCTTTGAAAAAACCAACCAAGCCCAATTATTTAAGAAACATAGTTAAGGGTAATATAATTGTCATGGATGAAAGTCACAACGCAAGTGGTTCGTCTAATACAGGAATTTTCATGCAAGGGATTCTTGCACAAGCTGAAGGGGCAGCCTTTTTATCGGCAACCTTTGCCAAACGCCCAGATAATATGCCTTTGTACGCTATGAAAACGGCTATTTCAGAAGCGAATATGACCAAAGAAGAACTGGTAGAAGCAATTATTAATGGTGGTGTGGCCTTGCAGGAAATTATAGCCAGCCAACTGGTTGCAGAGGGTCAAATGATTCGTAGAGAAAGAACGTATGAGGGAATCGAAGTTAACTATGAAACGTTGACCGATTTGGCTAAAGAACATAAACGAATCGCGGATAATATCACAGAAATCATTCGGGATATTATCGAATTTCAAACGACCCATATTGATAAACGTGTTGGAGAACTAGATGAGATAGCAGCAGCGGAAGGTAAGGAGGTTGATTTGAGAGAGGGAACAAATCAAGCAGGAGTTGACAACCTCCCTTACTTTTCCAAAGTGTTCAACATTATTAATCAAATGTTGTTCTCCATCAAGGCGGAAGCAGTTGCGAATCGAGCTATTGAGCGATTGAAAGAGGGTAAAAAACCCATTATTGCATTTTCCAGTACAATGGGAAGTTTTTTGGAGCAACTTGATGACGGGCATGGTCGACAGGCAGTTGTTGGTGATACAGTTCGTGCAGATTTTGCAATTGTATTGGAGAAAGGTTTGGAAGGGGTTTTGCGTTACACCGAAATTGAACCAGATGGCAACAAAGAATTTAAAGAATTTGATTTGACTGAACTTTCTGCGGATGCACAAGCGGATTATGCGCGAATCATGGGTAAAATTCAAACGGTTTCAACAGGTATTACAATTTCACCTATTGACGTAATCATTCAAAAGATTCAGAAAGCAGGATATTCTGTTGCAGAAGTCACAGGGCGGAAGCTTCGCTTGCAACTCAATATGCAAAATCATATGGGGTTAATTAAGTCGCGTAAACGCGTAAATACAAATGATGCCTTTCGTGATTTTAACAATAACGAGGTAGATGTATTACTGATTAACCAATCAGGAAGTACAGGGGCTTCGGCTCATGCAATTGTTACAGATAAAGTTTCGGCAGATCAGGTTAAGAAAAGAGTAATGATTGTTTTGCAACCTGAACTTGATATTAGTACGGAAGTACAAAAACGTGGACGGATTCACCGAACAGGGCAAATCCTTAAGCCCCAATACGACTATATCAACTCAGCTATTCCTGCCGAACAGCGATTAATGATGATGTTGCAAAAAAAGTTAAAATCTTTGGATGCCAATACCTCATCCAATCAAAAACAAAGTAATGATATTTTAGATGTTCCGGATTTTTTAAACAAGTATGGGGATGAAATTGTAATGACCTACTTAAAAGAGAACCCAGAGATAAATGAACTCTTAGGTGATCCTTTGAAAATTGGTGGTAGCAAAGAGATTAAAGATGGAGCAGCCCATAAAGTTTCAGGGCGTGTTGCGGTTCTATCAACTAAAATGCAGGAAGATTTTTACAGAGAAATCAAAGAGCAATATGATACCAAAGTTGCCTACCTAAAACAAACGGGAGATTATGATCTAGAGGTCGAGGAACTAGACCTAAAAGCACGGACGGTCTCCGAGACTACAATCAAAATTGGCAAAGGTGGTTTTAGCAGTTTTGGAGAAGATAGCATTTTGGAAAAAGTAGAGGTAAACATATTAAAAAAGCCCTTCAAACGTGATGAACTTCAGCAACTCGTTACTAAGAATCTTACAGATGAATCACAGGCAAATATCTTGGAAAAATTCGAGGATATTACGCACTCACTTTTAAATGCTAAAATTCGCGAGATTGAGCAGCGATATGACCGCCTAATTAAAGCTATTTCAAGCGAAAAAAAAGTGCAAAAACTAATTGATGCAGGTAAAAATGCATTGGCGGACGACCTTATTAGTGAGAGAACTAAAGAACTTGAATCGGCTAGGGTTAATCGAATTATTGATGAAGACAAAAAGGCAGCGAATAAAAGTGTTTATCTCCGCGATTTATTCAAGTTCTTTCACATTGGTAAAAAATTGGCATATCCAATTGAATCATATGATGGCATAGCTGAAAATCAATTAGCCATGTTTACAGGATTTCAAATTGATTACCGTAAAAAGAATCCATTTGCACCAAGTACGGTTGGATTAAACTTTGCCATTGCAAATAGTCAACGCTATATCACAATTCCTGCTAGTTATACCAAAGAAGTAAATGCAATAAAAGGGGCGAGTATTTCTGAAGTGGATTTAGGAATGAATACCACATTAAATGAATGGGAAGAACGCGTAAAAGAAAACACAAAAGATCGTGGTTTTCGCTACATGGTAACAGGTAATTTATTACAAGCCTTTGCTGAATTCAAGGGTAAATTAGTCAGCTACACCACCTTTGATAAGCAAGTTAAAAAAGGAATTCTTTTACCTGAAAACTGGGAAGTTGAAAAAGAAACAGATGGTAAAATCACCGTTCCTATAGCGAAAGCATTACGTGTTGTAAAATCTATGACGTTGGGTTCAGCACTCAATGCAAGCGGGGATATGGCAATTTTCAAAACTACTGAAACTGAATATCGCATAGCAGTTCATCATTCAAAAAAGTATGGTGGGCAATTCTACTTAAACCAAGACTTGTTAAAGTTGGTCAATCGAGGCTTGTTTGAAAAAATTGGGGATCGTATGGTGGCTATATTGCCCTTTGATAAAATCGAAAAATTCTTGAATATTCTACAACGAGATCTAGGTGTGACGGTGAGCTTATATCAAAATCAAATAGATGCGGTTGGTTTAGTTAATACCAAAGTGAAACGAAAAGTAAAAATAGATCTTCCGCCACCTGAAGAAAAACCGAATAGTAAGGCAAGCATTAGCTTGCTTGAATTAGAAGCAGAAGCATTGGAACTAGAGTTAGAACTTTTATCATTTTAAATCGAAAAGACATGATTACTTATAAAAACTATAACAAGACAATTCAATCTAAAGGGTTGAAAAAAACTGATGTTCCAATGACACTTTGGAAAGGATGGGATTTTGTGGATAAGGTTTCTTTGAATGGGGATTCATGGACAGCTTACCAAACGAGCGAACCGATTAAAAGAACAGTTGATTTGTATTTTTCAAAATTTGAAGATTTTTTGGAAAGCCAAAAGAAACCAACCCCTTCAACATCTGATGACATTGAAACAATTGAAGATGTCTTATTAGCTAGTAAAAATGTGCGTCAAAAAATGCCAAGACACCAACAAAGATTCTTAGTGGATGAACATATTTCAGTTGTAAAAAAATTGGAAAAAGAATTAGCAGCGATTCCTAAAATGTACAGTCAAGATGGAAAAAACAATGATGAAACTGTTGTATATGCCCATTATTTTCATGGACAATCAGATTGGTTTATTACCGAACAAAATACCAAGGAAGACCTATATTACGGATACACCATACTAAACGGTGATTCTCAGATGAGTGAACCAGGTAGTTTGAGTATTTCTGAATTTGTTAAAAATGGAAAAGTTGAACTAGATTTTCATTGGGGAAAAAAATCATTAGCAGAAGCTCTTTACAAAGCTGATCCAGATTATTTCCCTGCTCCAAAAATCAATGGTAAGAAAGCAACAAATAAAGTTGCTAATAACCAAAAGAAAAGGAGCTCAAAAGTAGAAGTCAATTCAAAAAAAGTTGAAAAAATAAGTGATGAATTAAAATTCATGAAGCGTTTTGTTTATTTACATAATAAAGCGAAAACACGTAATCAAATACGTCTTTTCATTGGGGCGTTGCAAAAATCAATTCGAGAGCGAAGTATTACAAAAACCTCGAAGTACGCTAAAGAAATAATGAGCATTCAGGACGATCTTCTAAAACTTCATAAAGGTTTTAGAAATGAGACTGAAAAAATCGTAGTGGAAATCGCTGATAAAACCCGTGATAAATATCTTGGAATTTTAGGAATGGTGTCTGAAATGACTTCGGTAAAACTAATTAAGAGTTTTATCAATCTGCAAGGTAAAATAATCACCAATAAAAAGGCTCAATTTTTACTTGGCAGAATTAATCGTGCCGTTAATGCGAAAAAAGTAACGAAGAAAGATAAATATTGGGAGCAGATCAAGGCAATACTTGGCGATCTTGATCTATTCGTTAAAAAGAATAAAGGGCAAGGTATGATTCGTATTGAGCCGCAAGTCTTAAATGGGCTTGCAGGGATTGTTTCAGGTTGTGGTTGTAAAAACTCCTTAGACGGGTTTGATACCATACCAAATGATGTCATAATGAACAGTATGGATATTGTTGAGTTGAACTTTAAAAAATTAGATTTCAAAGGGAAATGGCGCAAATTTATTGGTAATCCGTCCAAAGGTTTTTCTGCAATGATTTTTGCAAAACCAAAGATGGGAAAATCAAACCTTTCAATTCAATGGGCAGGTTATTTAGCACGGAATCATGGAACAGTTCTTTATGTTGCAAAAGAGGAAGGTATAGATGATACTTTGCAAGACAAACTAATTTCTATGGGGGCAGCTCATCCAGATTTGTATGGTGTGGGTAGTTTACCAGATAATTTATCCAATTATGACTTTGTTTTCTTGGATAGTATTACCAAACTAGGACTAACACCAAGTGATCTGTCACAGCTTGAATCTAAATACCCGAACACGTCATTTATCGCAATTTTTCAAGTGACTAAAAGCGGGGAATTTAGAGGAAACAACGGATTTCAACATGATGTTGATGTAGTAATTGAAATACCTGAAAAGGGTAAGGCGATACAGTATGGTCGATTTAACCAAGGTGGAGAGATGGATGTGTTTGATGATATGAGGGAGTAAATTATTAATTGTAAAAGGAGAGAAATGGATGTTATAGTATTTGAGAAGGACAGTTTTTATAAAATGATTGACGAGTTGACAATTCGTATTATTAAAAATGTAGAACGAAATTACAAAGAAGAATTGTGGATTGATGAGAAGCAAGCCAAAACACTTTTAGGGATCAATGGAAGATCGACATTGCAAAAATTGCGCGACTCGCTTAAAATAGAGTTTAGTCAGTTTGGTAGAATCATTCGTTACCACCGTCCGAGTATTTTAGCTTTTTTGGAGAGAAACAGGCGCGGATTAGACAAAATCTGAAAAAAGTTGAAAAAGATTTCAACAATTCTAAAAGTTAGTAAATAAGGCTTGTTTCAGCTTTTTAAAAGCAGGCACAAAACAGGCACAAAAGAAAAAAGGGTTTCAGCAATATTGCTGAAACCCTTTCTGTTATTAAGCTCCTCCTCTTGGGCTCGAACCAAGGACCCTCTGATTAACAGTCAGATGCTCTAACCAACTGAGCTAAGGAGGAAGGTTTAAAATTTCGCTTAAAAAAAGCCTTTGCTTTTTCGTTTAGCGAGGGCAAATATACGTAAATTAAATTGATCAAAACAAAAAAAGCGAGAAAAATTTCTCGCTTTTTTTGTTTTTTTTTGAATCTCAATAAATTCCGTCTGCCATTGCGATCTCTGCATTCTCAAAACTTTCTTCCTCATTATAGTCTTTATAGAGACTTGTACTTTCTGAACTGGCTTTCAAAATATTTGTTTTTGAGACATTTAGCCTAATTTCAGATTTGATACTTTGGTCATCTTGCAGGTAACCTTTTGCGAATGGTGTGCCAATAACTTCAACGAGGCTACCTTTCTTTAAAAAATCTAATATCCTAAGGTTTGTACCATCCTTTTTCCAAATTGTACAATTTACCCAGGTTGTTTTGGTGCGTTGTTCACCAGTTCTTTTATCACGCCAGTTTTTATTATGAGCAACTGGGAAGTTGAGCGCTAATACTCCTTTCTCCATTTTTCTCACCACTGCGTCTTTTCCTATATTACCAATTAATCTTGTTTCAAATACTGTCGCCATAGTCTGTCAATTTCAAGTAACCCCATAAATTATTGATATGCCTTAACTTCTGTTTTTTGAGTTGGAACAAGAGGTATAAATGTGATATCTGGGATATTCTATTCCCAATTTAAGCTATTTAAATTGAAAATCAAAACTATTAATCCCTAAAAAATATAGATTAACTATTCAAAATAGACGATAAAGGCGTCTTTATACCCGTTTGACTGAACAGATTTTTGCGCTTTTTTGGCTTCTTTTTTTGTATCAAACGGTCCTACGTAATATTTGTATTTATACATACTGGAGCTTTCAACCAATACGCGCTCTACATCATAACCTAACTTTGTGAATTCACGAATATCTGTCGCTATT
>CAKZPK010000148.1 GCA_937139035.1 uncultured Crocinitomix sp.
AAATAATTAGCGCTTTGGCTTTATGATTCCTTCTTAAATCAACCAAATTTCTCAATGCTTCTTTCTGCATTGAATTCGGGCTTATAAATTCATTAACAATAGAAATCTCTGGCGACTTACGATTAATCAATCGTTGCGTTTCATATACTGTCTGATATTTATTAATAAAATCATTAGATACCGCTGTGGCTATTTCAAAATCAATCTTAAATTCATTAAGCACTTGATCAACCATTGTCCCAGTGCTCATTCCTGAGATTTTTATATTCCATTCCTTATTAACGGTCAAGGCATTGGCTGTTAAATTGCTACTACCAACAATTAAATTATAATATCCCTTTCTTTTAAATATATACCCTTTTGAATGTGCATTTTCACTTGTTAAAATTTTAAGTTCAATATTCTTAAAACGAAGTATTCTCCTCAATGCCTCTGGTTCAGTAAAATTCAAATATTGAGATACCAGAACCTTACCTTTGATTCCCTTTTTTTCTAATAAGATTAGACTGTTCAACAATACTGCAACTCCACTGTTTGTAGCAAATGCAACTGTTATAAAGAACTCTTCGCAGCTGTCTAATTCAGACAAAATACTAGATAGCACTTTCTCTTTTGGAATCTTTTTATTAACCAATAACTTTGGTTGATAAAGCTTTGTAGACTCTACTTCACTGTCAATAAATCCAGTGTGTAGACTTTTTTTGAAATCATTATTGAACGGATTATTCATCCTCTTTTAGCTTATGCACAATTGGTAAATCTGCTGCAGCCCAATCTAAATTTAACAAATCCTCTTTTTCTAACCATCTTGAAGAAATATGCTCATTTAAAGTGATTTCTTTCGTATTAGTCTTGCATAAAAAGCTATGCATTGTCAATTCGAAATCAGGATATTGGTGAACAACTGTTAAATACAGATCATTAATATTAGTTTCAATATTCAATTCTTCTATTAACTCTCTTTTCAAAGCTTCCTTCTTGGTTTCTCCCTCTTCAATTTTCCCTCCAGGAAACTCATATTTTCTTGAAATATATCCCAATGAACTTTCTGCTCTTTGTGCGCAAAAAATCTCATTCTCAAACATTATTATAGCAGCTACAACTTCTACTTTTTTCATTTTTCTAAAATTTCTTCAAATAACTTTTTCAGTTACCTACTAAAATAACATTTCATTTAGAATTTCGCACCATTTTACAACCTTGAATTCATCCAAAAATCTGCACCGTCTCCAAAAAATTATCCAACTCCGTTTCAGTGCTAAAATGAAAATCGCTTTCGGCGTTGCCTTGGAAAAAGTTGATGAGGCTTAAATGGTTTTCAAAAACTCTGAATGAAATGCCTTCGTAATTATAAATAAAGTATACTTTACTCAAGTTTTTGCTCGTAACCATTGTAGTTTCAATGGTTCTTGATCCTCTAACATAATCAATGTCTATTGTTGTAAAATTATTCATAGGAGTAAATTGAAGATTGGAAGTACTTAAAAGGCTATTTGCTATTTCAAGTACCTCCAATTTTGTTTGACACAAATGAACACACTCAAAACGTAATCTATTTACGTTTTGAAAAAAAATTAATGCTGATTTTGGTGCTCATTGTAATAATGGTCTTAAATAATCTAAGAACCAAATCGATAGCTTAAACCAACTCCATATTGCACTTGAAATTCGAGGGTTGAGCTATTATAAGCAACTCCTCCATTTGCAGACACTTCATTTAATGGGTCTGAATGCACAACAGTTGAAGTATTCAGTAAAACACCTCCATATCCTCCCAAATAGCCATTCAAATACAAGCGTTGTCCAAGTGGTACCTTTGCAGATAACCTTACTTGAGAACCCAATCGAATTTTCTTACTAGACACGCGCAATAAATCGCTACTCAAGCCATTGTTAAACTCTATTTCTCTTTCTTCAGGATCTTGCCATATATACCCGACCCAGCTTTCAAATGTCTCGCTATAATAACTATAATCATGGTAGGCATAAGATTCAACTCTCCTAACTCCTGTAATAAAGTTACCGCCAAGACTAAAAACAGATTCCTTTAACCTTCGGTCAAAGCCAATTCTTACATTAAAATCTTTGTTTTTATAACCATATTTTCTATTTAACTTATACGAATCATTCCACTCATACATGCGGTGATAATGGCCTTTACTCATACCAAACGAAACACCCCCAATTAAATATAGATTACTGTTTAAGCCATGTCGGTAATCAATGATTAAATTTTCTCCTGTTTGAGGTGCATAATGACTGTGACCTGTAATCAAACCTTCACGAAACGATTGGTTAATCGAAATTCCAATGTCATTTGCAAATTGGGCATAAGACATATTTGAAAGAAAAACTAAGAAGACTATTATTATTTTACTTTTTATTACAATTTTCATATCTCTTTTTTTAAGAATTAATAAGTTTTGAGCTCAAACCTATTAACGCGAATTAAAAGAGCTTATTACAAACTGATTACAACATAATTATACCAATCAAGTGTAAAGAGCGTGAAAATTCAGTAAAAGATTTATTTAATTTTTAGCCCGCCGTAACAACAGTCAAATCGTCTCGTTGTAGATACTTAATTGCCAAGTTTTGCAATTCCGCAGCTGTAGTATTATGAATGGCTTGAATGAAATCGGAATAGTAAGTACTAGGCAATTTGTTGAAATGAATATTCTTAAAATTCTCCATCATAGCAATTGGTCCGTCTGCATGGCGCAAAAAATCACCTAAAAGGTAGTTTTTAACTTTTAGTAATTCTTCCTCTGAAATAAGTTCCGTTTGCAAGCGCTCAATTTCATTGAAAATCTCTTGAATGGTTTGCTCACGAACATCTGTTCCAACTTCTGTACTTATCAAAAAATAAGCGGCATCTTCCATCACTGCCATGTCAGATCCAATACCATAGGTATATCCTTTATCTTCTCTGATATTCGCCATTAATCGACTGCCAAAATATCCGCCCAATATCGTATTCAACAACTGAAACCCAAAATAATCAGGATGTGTTTTCTTAAACATTAATCGCCCTACACGAATGGCTGATTGTATGGCGTCTTCAACTTCTATATTGGCAATTCTTCCTTTTTCTTGCTGAGGAGGATTTGGCGTATAATTATTCGTTTTTGGAGAAAAATTTTCTGCCCATTTTTTTAATTGCTCAATAAAGGATTCGGATACATTTCCGACTAAAAACAAAGTAGGTGCTCCTTGTTGATATATCTCTTTATAAAAGTTTTTCAAGTCCTCTTGTTCAACTGCTGTAAAATCTTCTTCTACTGCTGATTGCCCATAAACAGATTCTTTTCCGAAAATAGCCTTATTAAAACGTCTTTGACATAAGTTTTTTACTTTTTTCGATTCAATTTTAAAAGACATGGAAGCCACTGTTCGTTCTTTCTCAAATTGTTTTTGAGGAAATGAAGCCGTTGCAAATGCTTCCGTCACAATTCGAAATACATCCGTTATGTTTTCACGTAATCCATACAAAACAATTCCCGCATGATCGCGATCCAACTCATGTTGTAAATAACCTCCGTAATAATCAATTTCAGAAGCAATAGCGGAT
>CAKZPK010000149.1 GCA_937139035.1 uncultured Crocinitomix sp.
AAATCTGTTCGACTTTCACTTTCTAATTCAAATAATGAACCTAAGTCTCCAGTACCTTTATGTTCGATAAATACAGGATCGCCATTGTTAAGATATACGTCTGACCTGAATTCAATATTTTTATCGTGAAGGATTGGAAAGTCTGAAATAGTGTCTTTGCCCTCTACAATATCAATTAAGCCCGTGAAAGTGTTCATTTCATCAATACCAGATGACATAACTCCTGCATGCGCTTCAATTTGAGATGACTCTCCAATTAGTCCTGCTAGTTTATTTCCGAATCCAGTAGCCGCAAAATAAATACCCATCATTATTGAAGCGTATTTTAATGGCGCCAATTTTGTGATAAACGATAATGAAACGGGAGAAGTACAAAGCTCACCAATTGTATGAAATAAGTAAGCAAGAAAGATCCATACCATTGCTGCTTGTCCAAAGTTTTCAGAAGAAGCTTCTTTAGAGGCAAACATCATAAATACAAAGCCAATCCCCATAATTATGGTTCCTACAGCCATTTTGAATAGCGAAGATGCTTCACGCCCTTTTCGTCTCCACCAAACCCAAAATCCAGCTATAGACGTTCCAAAAATAATGATGTATCCTGCATTTAGACTCTGGAATACAGCAGCAGGAACTTCCCAACTCCCTAAGAATCGATTAACCTTTACATCAGTATATAAGTTCATTAACCCTCCAGCTTGCTCGAAAGCAGCCCAAAAGACGATAATAATTAAGAAAGACAAAAGAAGAACGATTACACGATCTTTTTCGATTTTTGTAAGTGGTTTTTTTGATGCCGCAATAACTTCCGGATCTTCTGATTTACCAATGAAATTACCAACATGTTTTAAATGCTTTTGTCCCATGATGTATACCACTTGTCCCAAAGCCATTCCAATACCTGCTAATCCAAATCCATAGTGCCATCCATATTTAAAAGCAACAATTCCAACAATAATTCCTGCTAAAAATGCTCCAATATTAATGCCAATATAAAAAATAGTAAATCCTTTATCTCTACGAATGTCTCCAGGTTTGTATAGTCCACCAACCATGGTTGAAATGTTAGGTTTAAGACAACCTACTCCTAGAATAATTAAAGCTAATCCAGTAAAAAATGCTGCTTTAGTTGGTATAGCTAAAATACCATGGCCAGCGCATAAGAGAACTCCTCCAACCATTACGGTTTTTTTCTGACCGAGCCATTTGTCAGCAATAATACCTCCAGGTATGGCCATAACGTATACTAACATTGTGTACCAACCGTATATCCAAATGGCATCTTTAGTTGTCCAACCTAATCCAGGGTCATTTGCTGTTGCAGATGTTGCAATATAAAGAATCAACAAGCCACGCATCCCGTAATAACTGAAACGCTCCCACATTTCGGTGAAAAACAAAACGTACAATCCCATTGGATGTCCAAACAATGATTTTTCTTCTTGTGGTGATGTAATGGCGCTCATAGATATGTGATTACATTAAGCCTGTGAAATTAATTAAATTAACTTAAAAATAACAACCGTTCATCATTTTAATTGGGAGTTTTTCCTTAAACGGTTAAAAATTAATATTTAACAGGAATAATTGGCCATTTGTATAAAAAAAGCCGTGCAACCTAGAATTCGTGTTATCTTTGCTCAGCAAGAAAATAAAAACTACATGAAGCACTGCAAATTAACACTATTAATTATCACTTTTGGACTTGTAATGTCAAGTTGTGGAGGGGCAGAAAATCAGGAGGATACGAATACAGATGCGCCTATGGATTCTGTTGTTACAGAAGTGCTTGATCAACACTCTTATTCTAATGTGGCAGAGGTTAAAACAACTCATTTACATTTGGATATTGCAGTGGATTTTGAAACAAAGATGTTGAAGGGGAGTGTGACACACACTATTGAAAATTTGACTGGTTCAGAAAACATGATTTTTGATGTACATAGTTTGGACATTGAGAAGGTTGTATTAGATAATGGAGAGCAAACAACATTTGAAATTGGAGAGTTTGATGAGCTATTAGGAAATTCTGTAACAGTTGCTTTGCAACCTGAAACAGAATTGGTGACTATTTATTTTTCCACAGCTCCAGATTCCAAAGCCTTGCAATGGTTGTCGCCTCAACAAACTGCTGGTAAAAACGAACCTTATTTGTTTACACAAGGTGAAGCTGTGCTAACTAGAACCTGGATTCCTTGTCAAGATACGCCTGGTAATAGAATAACTTACAGTGCTGATATTACTGTGCCGTCTCAATTAATGGCGGTAATGAGTGCTGATAACCCAACTGAAAAAAATCCAGAAGGAAAGTATCATTTTGAGATGAAGAACCCAATTCCATGTTATTTAATAGCATTGGCAGTAGGTGATTTGGAATTTGCATCCTTAGGAGATCGCACAGGTGTATATGCAGAACCTTCAATGGTGGAGAAAAGTGTTTACGAATTTGCTGATGTAGAGAAAATGATTGAGGTGGCTGAAGAGCTTTATGGAGAATATAAGTGGGGACGATATGATATTATTGTATTGCCTCCTTCTTTTCCGTTTGGAGGAATGGAAAATCCTAAGTTAACATTTGCTACGCCAACTATTTTGGCTGGAGATCGCTCATTAGTATCATTGATTGCTCACGAGTTGGCACATTCTTGGTCAGGGAATTTAGTAACAAATGCTACTTGGGATGATTTTTGGCTGAATGAAGGTTTTACAGTTTATTTTGAAAATAGAATTATGGAAGCTCTTTATGGTAAAGAGCATTCTGATATGCTATTTTCTATTGAGTATGAAGAGATGTTGAATGAAAATTCAGCTATTTTAGAAGGAGATCATCCTGATGATACTAAATTGAAGTTAGATTTAATTGGCCGTGACCCTGATGACGGAATGACTGCTATTGCTTATGTTAAAGGTGCTTTATTCTTAAAGACTTTAGAAGATGCAGTAGGAAGAGAGAAATTTGATGTGTTTATCAATAGTTATTTTGGAGATCATGAATTTCAAACATTGACTACTGAAGATTTTGTGGCTTATTTAAATGAGAATTTATTGGATCCAAATGAAATTGATTTTAATGTAGATGAATGGATTTATGGTCAAGGAATTCCAGAAAATTCTGTAAAAATAGAATCTAACCGATTTGATTTAGTAGCGGAGATCTCTGCAAAAATTCCGACAATGGAAGATGTTGCAAGTTTAGGTATTGACAAAGATGCTTGGACAACGCAAGAATGGATGCATTTCATTCGCCAAAGTCCTGCAGAAACGTCTGCTGATAAGTTTGTTTTGTTAGACGAGACATTTGGATTTAAAAATTGTGGTAATTCTGAGATAATGGCAGAATGGTATATCGCATCAATAAAACATGGTTATGATGGGATTGATGCTGATATGGAATATTTTTTAATTAATGTAGGACGCCGTAAATTTTTGGAGCCTATTTATACAGAATTAGCAAAATCAGCAGAAGGTTTAGCACAAGGGAGAGCTATTTATGAAAAAGCAAGACCTAATTACCACGCAATTTCCTTTAACACAGTGGATGAGATATTAAACTGGGAAAGTTAGGAATGCGTAATAAAAACTGTTTGAATCGAATTTATTTCGTAATATTGCAATGAATTTATTTGGTTAGCCGTTGAGGCGGCTTGTAGAAACTGCAACAAAGAACTTCCTGGTCATTGTTGCAGTTTTTTTTGATCTAAATTCCCATTCATAAAATTTGTTAAATAAAATTGTAACGTTGCGTGTAACTTTGTTACTAATCTTCCGTCTTGCATAAAATACGCTTAACACATGAAACAATTTTTTACGCTTATAGTTCTATTTATTGGGTTAACAGGCTTTAGTCAAAATGTCGTAAAGGGAAATGTAACAGATCCATCTGGCAATGCAATACCTGGCGCAAGGGTGTCAGTTGAAAATACAACCTATGGCGTACCTACAAGTAACAACGGGAAATATTTCTTAGAGGTACCTCAACGTGATACAGTTATAGTTAAATACAGCATGATTGGTTTCGCAACAACTATTGAGACACGAGTTTTTACTCAAGACAGTTTAGTACAGGATGTTAAGTTGGATTATGAGCAGATAGCATTAGGTGCAGTTGAGAT
>CAKZPK010000150.1 GCA_937139035.1 uncultured Crocinitomix sp.
GGGTAGCGAAAAGGCAGGTAATAAATATCAGAATTGATTTCATGCGAAAGTTTTTAATTTTTCAACTCTGTACAGTCAACTTTCACATTGGTTCAAAAAAAAGGCTCAAACATTAATGTTTGAGCCTTTTCAATACTTTATTTATTGTCTATCTGTATCGACCTAAACCTCTAGGGCTTCCCATTCGATCCATAGCACATCTGAATCCAATTGTAGCAGATGATAATTCTTCATCTAAGAATCTTCTATTTGATCCTACAATCCAGTATGCTCTATCTCTCCAAGATCCTCCTTTATACACACGTGCATTGTCAGAGATTAATGTTGTTGGCCAACTTGTTCTGTCATTTGGTTTGATAGAACCACCAGTTAAGTCATACTCTTCATGATCATTCTGATACATTACTAAAGACTGATCTCTAACACCACCGTTAATTTCTAATCTTCTCTTATCATCTCCAAATTTAGTTGAAGATTCAAAATCACCGTCTAATTCATCTCTGTAATCAGAGTTTCTATAGTTTCTACGGTCAATGTTTTCTTCAGCTACTACTGTTCTCCATTTTAATCTTCCTGGTGTATTAACAATGTATTCAGAAATACCTTGTCTTAAGATTGGAATGATTTCTAAAGGATACTCGTTACCAATTCCATCTGAACGGATGAATCGTGGATCAACACCATCAAATAAACCGTCAAAGATGTTTGTTTGAATAGTTTCAGAAGCTTCCATGTAGAACTCATCATCAGCCATCTTGATTGCATCATCAATCACTCTGTTTATCTCATCCAATAAAAGTAACTCCATTGAATCCTTTTCTTTGTTTCTAGACAAGTAAACTTGCTCTGGTGGATCGTTGTAATAATCAATGTCATTTCTTGATTTAACGTTTCCTTGCATTCCATTAAACATGATTGAAGTTGAATCAGTATTATCAGGAATGTGTTCTTGAGCAGAGATTCTTTGGTATCTTTTACTTTCAAACTCATGTAAGTATTCTTTAATTCCGTGCGGATCATAAATAATTTGAGTTGTTTTCTCATCAATTACACCGTCGTTACCTAATACTTTCGTTTTGAAAACATTCCCTCTAAATGGACGGAATTCATCAAAATCTTCATGAGATAAAGGTCTGTAAACATCCATTACCCACTCAGAAACGTTACCTGCCATATGGTAAAGACCATAATCATTTGGCCAGTAAGAATCAACTGGAGCAGTAACGTCAGCAGCATCATTCAATGCACCTGCAGCACCCATATAATCTCCACGTCCTCTTACAAAGTTAGCTCTAATATCTCCTTGAAATTCTTTGTCGTCTTGACGAACCCAGTGACCTGTCCAAGGGTAAGTTCTTCTGTTTTCTATAACTCCTGGATCTTCAGGATTTGTCATACTTCCAATTAAACCGTAGTATTCAAATTCCCACTCAGCTTCAGTTGGTAGACGGTAGCGTGGTAATAAAATACCATCTTCCATTCTAACAATACGTTGTCCTAAATCTTTACGTTTTCCACTCCAGCCTTGCTTAGGATCTAAGTCTCTAAGGTATTGCTCTTCTTGTGGGTGATATTGATTTGCTAAATATGCATCAGTTGTAAATGGTTCGCCTGATTGATCAGGATTAAGTGTTAAAACACCTTCACGAATTAATATAAACTCATTTACACGATCCGTTCTCCACTTACAAAAATCATTTGCTTGTGCCCAACTTACTCCAACTACAGGATAGTTTTGATAAGATGGATGACGTAAATAGTATTCTACGTATGGCTCGTTATATGCCATTGGTGATCTCCAACAAAGTGTATCGGGTAGAGCGTTTTTATGAATCATTGGATATTCTTCATAAGTACGTTTAATCCAATACAAATACTCTAACCAGTTAAAGTTAGTTACCTCAAATTGGTCGATATAGAAAGAAGAAACAGTTACTCGTCTTGGAATATTATTCCATTCATAGGTTACATCTTGTTCAGATCTACCCATAGTAAATGTTCCACCTTCAACCAAAATTAAACCTGGACCAGTTTCCTGATCAAAGTAAGGTACTTTTTGGAATCCTCCATTGGCAGGGTTATTATACTCCCAACCTGTTGTATTTGATCTTTCACGTGCACACGATAGTGCTCCAACGCAAGCCAACAGAACTATTAAAAGCTTATTCACCTTCATTTTATATGATTTAATTCGTGTATTCATTTTTCAATCCTTTATGCTATAACAAAACTCAAAACAATGGTTACAATCTTTTTTTTAGAAAGATGGACATGATATTGTTCTAAAACGTTTTGGTTTGTCTTTACAACTAAAATTAAAGCCTAATGATAATTCGTGAGAACCTCCAGAGGCGTTAGTTAGTGGTGATATTGTAATGTCGTAGCTGTATCCAAATCTGAATGTTCCAGCGTCAATTCCTACAGATAAAATAAATGCATCTCTTGCTCTCCACCATGCTCCAGCTGTAAATGCACCATATTTAATATAGGTTCCAACATTTAACTGCATAAACCCATCTTGATAGGTATAAATTACATTAGGTGAGATAGAAGTAACATTTGCGTACTGCGATCCTTTTCCAAATTCAATGTTTGCTCCAACATGTCCTGTAAATCTCATTGGTAAATGACTTTCACCATCAGGATTTAAGATTAAACTTTCTTCAGGAGTGTTTAAGTGTTTTGCTGCAAATCCAAAATAGAAATTTTCCGAGTATCCAACAATTCCTGCCGAAAGATCAAAAAATCCTTTTGTTCCCCAATTTCCACCATCTCCCCAAAAATTCCCACGTGGTAAATCTCCAGTTTGATAAATGAAACCTCTTCTCGGATCAATTTGATCACCAAAAGTCAATTTACTCCAATTCAAAAATTTCTGATTCCATCCAGCCTGTGCTCCAAAAAGCATTGTGAATTTTCTAGAAACTTGAAGATGGTAAGAGTAAGCTAAATTAACAGTAGTCCAGTTTAACGTGTTCTTTCCTGCCATGTCATTGGTTACCATTAGTGCAACTCCACCTTGTAAAACATTTACAAATTGGTCGTAAGAAACGCTATTGGTAACAAATGCTCCAGAAATTGAAGGCCACTGGTTACGATAGTTTAGGTTTAATCTTGGACATCCGTGTGTCCCAGCCATTGCCGGATTTAAATAAATCGGGTTAGCATAAAATTGTGTGAACTCGGGATCTTGCGCAAACGACGTAGCGTTAACGAATAGCAATAGAAACCCAATTATAATTTTTTTCATGTTAAATATGGCTTTTGTTATCCATAATTTACTTCAACTCAGACTTACATTACGACTTCATACAAATAAAGGTTACATTTATCGAAATCTTTCGCAAGATTTGCAATAATAATTAATTTAGTTCGTTTTTAAAACAAATTTGGCATCACATTTTAGAAATATAACGCTCGTAACTCTTAAAATGAAAAATACAATACTCTTAATTACGCTACTCTTCTCTGGTTTAGGTTGGTCTCAATCGTTCGATTTCACCTTTCAAACGGAATGGGTTTCTAATGAAAATAGATGTATTCCTTGTGATTATAACGAGATAACTGGCGAAGTTATTTCAACAATTACGAAACAAATTAAGGTTCGAGGGAATTATGAGTTCACATATAATATTGAAAATGTTAAATATGAAACGATCGAACTTCCTTCGTTTTATGATAAGAATGTCTTGCCTACCGAGTCTGAATTGAAAGTTACTTTTGGTGAATCGCGTCAGGAAAATTTTGTGACGCTACTTTATAATCCAATTGTTAATAGAAATGGGAAAATTGAAATGCTAAAAGAAATTGAGGTTTCTGTTAGTGGAGCTCCAGTATTTGATGCTCAAAATAGAGACTTTGATTTTGCATCTGTTTCTGTACTTGCATCTGGTGATTGGTATAAAATTGGTGTCTCATCAGACGGGGTGCATAAAGTTGATTATAGTGATCTTGCCGATATGGGGGTTGCTGTAGGATCTTTAAGCCCAAATGCAATAAATGTATACGGCAACCATAGTACTGAACTACCGCATACTAATTGGTCGGATAGACCTGATGATTTACTTAAAAATTCTATTCAAGTCGTTGGTGATGGCGACGGTTCTTTTGATAGTGGTGATTATATTCTTTTTTATGCAAAAGGACCTGAGAAATTAGCGATAGGATCTTCAAGTTTTTTTCCAAGCAAAAACAAGATTGATTCGTTAAACTATTATTTCATTCACATTGATAATGCTGATTTACCGAAAAGAATAGGAACAGTTAATAATTCTACCGATCCGGTAACGAATGAAGTTACTTCCTATAATTCTTATGCCTTGCATGAGAATAATGATGTTAACTTATTAAAGTCTGGCGACGGATGGTATGGTGAGCATTTTCAAGGCTCAGTTCTTACCGCTAGCTATACTATTAATGCTGAAAATAGAGATGTATCTCAACCAATTTACTTAGAAACAAAATATGTTTGTAAAAGTAAATCTGGAACATCTGGATTGAGAGTTAATGTGAACGGTGTAGAGGTTGATAATATTGGTGCAGGAAATGTTACTGGTAGTTATACTGTAGCGACTAGTGAAGATAATTCTGTTTCATTTACTTCTGGTAGTGAGAATATTAGTGTGGATTTAACTTTTTATAGATCATCTGCATCTGCTGAGGCCTGGTTGGATTTAATGGAGTTTAATTTCATTAAGAAATTGGAGATGGGCGTAAACCAATTGTTAATACGTGATTTAAGAAATGTAGGAATAGGGGATGTGAATCGCTACAGAATTTCAAATTCAAATGCAAATACAGTTGTGTGGGAAGTTTCAGATCCAACGAATGTAAATAAAGTAAATGGAGGGTTGATAGATTCGAAGTATACCTTTAATATGGATGCAGATTCTTTACGAACTTTTGCTGCGTTTAATGTAGGGCAAGCTAAAAGTGTCATTACAACAGGAAACTATTTGGGGAAAACATCAAATCAAAACCTGCATGGTTTACCTCAAGTTGATTATGTAATTATTTCGCATGAAACTTTGCGTCCTCAAGCAAATCGATTGGCAGATTTACACCGTGGAAATGGATTGTCTGTACACGTAGTTGATATTCAGCAAGTTTATAATGAGTTTAGTGGTGGGGTGTCTGATCCTGTTGCGGTAAGATGGTTTGCTAAGATGTTTTATGAAAGAGAAGCCGTGGATCCAGATAACACGCTCAAATACCTTTGTTTGTTTGGTGACGGAACATATGATCCATTGAATAGAATTCCAAACAATAATTATTTAATACCAACCTATAATAGTCGAGAGACAGGTCCTGTTGATTTTATTTCATCTTTTACTGCTGATGATTTCTTTGGGTTGTTAGATGATACTGAGGCAATGACAGCAACTGATATGTTAGATATTGGTATTGGAAGAATTCCTGTGTCCGACCTTACAAAAGCCGAGCAAGTAATTGACAAAATTGAACATTATATGAATTTTGGTTCAACATTGTTTAGTAATACTTCCGGAATTCAATGCGATTCTGATGGCTATGCTTCTACTTTTGGAGATTGGAGAAATAGAATTGTATTAATGGCAGATGATGAAAATAATGGTCAATTTGTTTCTGATTGTGAATCATTAAGCGATACTACCGAAAAGTATCATCCAGAGATTAATGTGGTTAAAATCTATTTAGATGCATATAAACAAACTGTAACATCTGGTGGGCAACGTTATCCGGATGTTGAAGAAGCAATTAACCAAAACATGAATAAAGGAGCGATAGTGTTTAACTACGTTGGTCATGGTGGTGAAACAGGATTGTCATTAGAGCGAGTTGTTTCTATTCCAATGATTCAAAATTGGTCTAATATTAATAATATGCCAGTTTTCATTTCGGCAACTTGTGAGTTTAGCCGTTTTGATGATCCAGGGCGTGTGTCAGCAGGTGAGACAACCTTGACAACTCCATATGGTGGTGCTGTTGGTTTGTTAACAACAACTCGTTTGGTATATATTACTGTAAACACAATCTTGGTTCAAAATTTATATACAGAATTATTTAATGAAGAAAATGGAGAGCCATTAGGTTTGGGAGAAATTATTCGCCGCACAAAAAATCTAACTCTGGGAAGTAATAATATGCGAAACTTTGCATTGCTGGGAGATCCGGCATTGAAGTTAGGTAAAGCAGGACCTCGAATTGTTACGGATCAAATTAATGGAGTAGATGTTTCTATGGAGACGGATACTTTAAAAGCACTTTCTAAAATTACAGTGACAGGACATGTTGAAAATGACGCCGGAACATTATTGAGTGGCTATAACGGGTTTGTTTATCCAACTGTTTTTGATAAACGAAAAACGCGCTATACACTTGGGCAAGACATTACTTCGCCTGTTAAAGAGTTTGATACGCAAAATAATATTATCTATAAAGGTAAATCTACTGTGAAAAACGGAACATTTACTTTCTCATTTGTGGTGCCAAAAGATATTGACTATTCATTCGGTAAAGGAAAAATCAGCTATTATGCTAATACTACTGATTCGCATCATTATGGTTTCGATTCGTCGATTGTAGTTGGCGGTGTAAATCCTGATGGAATTTCGGATGATATAGGACCGGAGGTAGAATTATTTATGAATGACGAACAATTTGTGAACGGCGGACTGACGGATTCTAAACCTTTATTCCTTGCCAACATAAATGATGAAAATGGAATAAACACTACAGGAAATGGTATTGGACATAATATTACATTGATTATTGATGGAAATACTGCTGCCCCAATTGTATTGAACAACTTCTATGAGGCAGACCTAGATACTTATCAAAGTGGGAAAGTTTCTTACCGTCTTTCTGATTTGGAAGAAGGTCCACATCAATTAGTCTTTAAAGTTTGGGATGTAAACAATAATTCTTCTGAATCTATTTTAGACTTTATAGTTGTTAAGGAAGAAGAAATTGGAATTTCACACCTATTAAATTATCCAAATCCATTTACAACTAATACTGATTTTTATTTTGAGCACAACCAAGTTTGTAATTCGCTGGATGTGAAAATTGAAGTATTTACGGTTTCAGGTAAGTTAGTTAAAACCATTATTGAAACGGTGCACACCGCCGGGTTCCGTTCTGACGGGATAAATTGGGATGGAAGAGATGATTACGGTGATAAATTAGCTCGCGGTGTATATGTTTATAGGCTCTCAATTGAAACGGAGCAGGGTAATAAAGCCGAGAAAATTGAAAAGCTCGTGATTTTATAGCATTTCCTTCAAAAAAAACAGACACCTTAACAATAAGCATAAGTTAGTTTCGTTCACCTTTTGTACTCAATTATAGTCAAAAATGAACGCCCTTATATCATTCAAAAAGTCCAGTTTACTAATTCTTTTATTGCCTTTATTTTCAGGCCTTGCAAGATCTCAAAGTTTCGAATTTCAATTTAATTGTGATTGGGAAGATGCGGGTAAACGTTGTGTTCCTTGCTCGTATAATAATTTCTCTCAAGAAGTTTTTAGTGCAGCCACGAAACAAATTAAATTGCGCGGTAATTATGATTTTGTATACGACATAGAAACTGTTGTTTACGAAAAAATTCATTTTCCTTCTTACTTTGATAAAAGTCAATTGCCTTCCTCTCCAAATATTGAAATTACGTTTGGAACTACTCGAAACGAGAATTATGTTACAGCAAAATATAACCCTATTGTATTGCGTGGAGGAAAGGTTGAAATTGTAAAAGAAATAAAATTATCTGTTAGCGGAAATGCTCGACCAATGAGTCAAGATCGAGATGTTGAATTTGCTCCAGTTTCAGTTTTAGCTACAGGAGACTGGTATAAAGTTGGAGTGCAGTCTGAAGGCGTTTTTATTCTTGATTATAGTGATTTGGCTGAATTGGGAATTGCCATGGACATGATTAACCCAAATAGTATTAATATTTATGGGAATCAAATACCCGAAATCACACATAATAACGGTATTTCAAGGCCAGACGATTTAGCCAAAAATTCAATCATGGTGGTTGGAGATGGAGATGGTTCTTTTGATGCAGAGGATTATGTTTTGTTTTATGCAAAAGGTCCTGAAAATATGAGTTTTAATGATACAGAATTTACAGCGAGTAAAAACAAAATTGATTCACTTTCCTACTACTTTATTCATATTGATAATTCGGATGCTCCCAAACGCCTTGCAAACATAGCAAACTCATCTTCCCCTTTTACAAATGATGTTAATTCAACTAACGCATACGCACTGCATGAAAACAATGAGGTTAATTTGTTGAAGTCTGGTGATAGATGGTTTGGTGAACATTTTGAAGGTGCGCAATTGACTACAAGTTTTACACTTAATTCTGAAAATAGATTGACTACTGAACCTGTGTTTTTAGAAACACAATTTGCTTCAGAAAGTCGTTCAGGAATTTCGCAATTAATAGTGAGTATAAACGGTGCTTTGGTTGATACTGTTAGTGCAGCCAATTTAGTAGGAGAATATCGAGCGGCAACAGTATCGGCTTCAGAAAAAACTTTTACTTCCGGAACAGAAAATTTTAATGTTGGAATAGAGTATAATAGATCTTCTCCGGCATCCGAAGCGTGGCTGGATTATTTGCAGTTTAACTTTATAAAAAAACTTAGAATGGGCGTGAATCCATTATTTATTCGTGATTTAAGATCGGATGGTCCTGGAAATGTTAATCGTTATACCATTTCAAATTCCAATGCGGCAACTATCGTCTGGGAAGTAACAGATCCTTATAACACTAAAAGTGTGAATGGAACTTTGTCCGGAACGCAGTATACATTTACGCATGATGCAGATTCAGTGAGAACATATGTGTCATTTAATAAAAACCAAGCAATAAGTCCCATATTGTCAGGGACCTACTTAGGAAAGATAGGCAATCAAAACTTGCATGCTTTACCGCAGGCCGATTATATAATTGTTGCGCACGAATCATTACTTGCGCAAGCAGAGCGTTTAGCAAACCTGCACCGTAATAATGGGCTTAGTGTTCATGTTGTTCAAATTCAAAAAATATATAATGAATTTGGTGGAGGAGCTGCAGATCCAGTTGCTATAAGATGGTTTGCTAAAATGTTTTATGAACGGGCTGCTATTGATCCTGATAATACATTAAAATATCTTTGTCTTTTTGGAGATGGAACCTATGATCCTTTG
>CAKZPK010000151.1 GCA_937139035.1 uncultured Crocinitomix sp.
ATATTGCTGACACGATTTATTCAACAGAAGTGGCGCAAGACTTTTATCTTGATGTCATTTATCAGGATTCAATGTGGTTGAGACTTAATCAAATTTGGTTAGATCCAAATAAAGGCTATAAGTATAGTGATGTGAATATGAATACCCTTTATTTTTTGTTTAAAAGCATTCTGCAAAATGATGCTAGAAAATTTGGCTACACACTCCGAGAGGGAGATTTGAAAAAACGAAATTTATACGTTGAGTTTATCTATGACAAATTTTATGAGGCTTTGGGAATGGACCGCACAAAA
The DNA here is from genome assembly GCA_937139035.1 of uncultured Crocinitomix sp. GTDB lineage: Bacteria > Bacteroidota > Bacteroidia > Flavobacteriales_D > Crocinitomicaceae > Crocinitomix. The sequence continues at coordinate 294 of CAKZPK010000151.1, forward strand.
TATAAGCCGCTGAAGCATTTTTCTAAAAATGAAATTGTGCCAACAGAAAATGAAAGGTTTTGGAGAAAGCAATTGTTACACGGCCATGTTCATGATCCAAATGCAGCACTTTATGGTGGCGTTGCAGGTAATGCTGGTGTGTTTTCAACAACTAACGATTTAGCAATTCTCGGAGAGATGTTATTACAGAAAGGATCATATAATGGAGAGCAGTATTTGAAACCTGAGACGGTAACCAAGTTTACAAGTGCGCAGCCGGGTTCTCACCGTGGTCTTGGTTTTAACAAACCTTCAATTAATACATCTGCCTTTGGTTGTGCGGATTCTGCGCCGCAAGATACTTATGGTCATACAGGGTTTACAGGTACTTGTATTTGGATGGATCCTGTAAATAAAATTACTTATGTGTTCTTGTCAAATCGAGTTCACCCAACTGTGAATAACCGCATTTATCAATACGGTATTCGAAAGCGGGTGCATCAATTCGCTTATGACGCCGAGTTGTTTTAAATGGTTTTTAGACAAAAGACAAAAGACAAAAGACAAAAGACAAAAGACAAAAGACAAAAGATGTGAAAGTCTCGCGTTCATGATAAATGTGTCCACATATAATTGAATGATCTATAGTCTAACAACGCGCGAAGCAAGCGGTCTTTATTCTAACAGTGAGCGTAGCGAACGGTCTAAATACTGTAAATTCTTGATTAGTCTTCCCTCAATAGGGATATCAAATTCATACAATTTGAATCCACATATAATTGAATGATCTATAGTCTAACAGCGAACAGGGTGAGCGGTCTTTATTCTAACAGTGCGTAAAATGAACGATCTAAGTGCTGCAAATTCTTGATCAGTCTTCCCTCAATTAGGAATATTAAATTCATGATAAATGTATCCACATATAATTGAATCATCTATAGTCTAACAACGCGCGAAGCAAGCGGTCTTTATTCTAACAGTGAGCGTAGCGAACGGTCTAATTTACAGGCTCTTCGTTCTTCCTCCGTCAACAGGAACATTAATTCCATTAATATAACTTGCGGCTGGTGAGGCTAAAAATGCAATGGCATTGGCAACCTCTTCTGGTTGTGCAATACGCAGCATTGGTGAAGCATTAGACATTTCGGTTAAGATAGCGTCAAATGATTTTCCTGTTTTAGCAGCCTTATTTTCTATGATAGATTTTAAACGAACAGTATTCGTAGCGCCAGGTAAAACATTATTAACAGTAATGTTAAATTGACCAAGTTCGTTAGCTAATGTTTTGCTCCAGTTGGCAACTGCCCCACGAATGGTATTAGAAACACCAAGGTTAGCTAAAGGTTGTTTTACAGAGGTTGATATTACATTAATGATTCTACCATATCCAGCAGATTTCATTTTGTCTTTAACACCTTGCACCAAAATGTGGTTGCAAATTAAATGCTGATTAAATGCAGCTGTAAATTCGTCCGTTGCGGCTTCATTAACTGGTCCACCTGCAGGTCCTCCTGTGTTATTGACTAAAATTTCTACAGACTTATCTTCAATAAATGCAGTTAGTCGTTCACGTAATTCTTCTGGTTTTGAAAAATCAGCAACCAAATAATTGTGATTTTGTCCTTTTGTTGCATCCAAACCATTGCAAGCCGTTTGCAACTTCTCCTCATTGCGGGCAATTAAAATTAAGTTCGCTCCAAGTTGAGAAAGTTCAGTTGCTGCTGCAAGTCCAATACCTTGAGTGCTACCGCAAACTATGGCTGTTTTACCTGTTAAATCTAAGTTCATCAAAAAAATATTTCCGATAAAGTTAGTATATTTGTTAGTTAGTGAAATGAAAAAACCATAAAAATGAAAAACCTGCTACTATTGACTATTCCCATTTTATTTTTCACGTCTTGCGGAGGAGAAAGTGATACTCAGGATGGGGTGGATACTGATTCCACGCAAACGGCTGAATATTCAATGGAGTTTGAAACCTTAACGGCTGACAAAACTGGAATTGATTTCTATAATAGTATTACTGAAGATGAAGAATTTAACTACTTCAATTATGAGTATATATATAATGGTGGTGGAGTTGCTGTAGGAGATATTAATAATGACGGTTTAACAGATGTTTACTTTACCGGAAATCAAGTGCAAGATAAATTGTATTTGAATAAAGGAGATATGGTATTTGAAGATATATCGAGCTCTGCTTTTGAAGAAGGGGCGAATTTAGGTTGGCATACAGGAGTAAATATGGTTGACTTTAATGCTGATGGTTATTTGGATATTTATGTATGTCGTTCTGGAAACCCTAAGGATAAAACATTGCTCCAAAACTTACTTTTCATCAATAATCAGGATAATACATTTACAGAGCGCGCTGCGGAATTTGGCGTAAATGTTCAAAAACGATCTACACATGCTGCCTTCTTCGATTATGACAATGATGGAGATTTGGACTTATATGTATTGAACCACCCAATAAAAACAGCACGTGAAAAATTTATTTCTGTTGATGAATTTAGAAGACTTAAAAAATATGGTGAAGATGCAGATGTGTTTCTTGAAAATAGAGATGGCGTATATGTAGATGTTTCAGTGCAAGCAGGTATTGAAAATAATTGTTACGGATTAGGAGTTGCTATAGGCGATTTAAATGGGGATGGATATTCTGACATTTACATATCAAATGATTATCAGGATCCTGATTTTATGTATATGAATAACGGAGATGGTACTTTTTCTGAAGAGATAAAAGAAAGAGCTAGACACATTTCTTATTTTTCAATGGGTAATGATATTGCTGATTTTAATAATGATGGTTTTGCGGATGTTATAACAGTCGATATGGCAATGGAAGATCATGTTCGCTCAAAAAGGAGCATGGGCGGAATGAGTACAAAAAATTTCTGGGATTTGGTTTATGTTGGTTTTCACTATCAATATATGTTTAACGGACTTCAAATGAATAATGGAGATGGAACCTTTTCTGAAGTTTCGCAGTTAGCTGGAGTTTCTAAAACAGATTGGAGTTGGGCACCTCTCTTTGCTGATTTTGACAATGATGGAAAACGTGATTTGTTTGTTACTAATGGTTACAGACGTGAGGCGCGTGACAATGATTATAACATTGAATATGCTCAAAAAACGGTAGATGGTCAAATTGATGATTATGAAGAAGGGTTGGCTTTAATGCCAACAGCGAAAATTTTCAATTACATCTATAAAAATGATGGCGACATCCATTTTACAAAGAAAACGGAAGATTGGAATTTTGACAAACCGGTGAACTCTAACGGTGCGGCATTTGCAGATTTTGATAATGATGGAGATTTGGATTTGGTTGTTAACAATATGGAAGAAGCATCTTTCATAATGGAAAACAAGCTTGAAGGACCAAATAATTATGTGCGATTCAATATTGCTGGCTCAGATAAAAACACGAATGCAATTGGAGCAACAGTTAAAATTACAATTGGAGAAGAAATTCAATATCATGAAATTCAAATGTCACGTGGTTATGAGTCATCTGTAGAAAAGATTGTGCACTTCGGAATCGGAGAGAACAAGCAAATTGACAAGGTTGAAATTCAATGGTCTAATGGAGATGTGTTAACTAAGGAAAATTTGGCTGCAAATCAAGTTTATAATTTTTCACATAAAGATGCTAACGGAATTATTTCAGCACCGGAAATTGTGGAGACATATTTTAAAGATATCTCAGATTCATTATTCACTATTTACCCAAAAGAAGCAACTGTTAATGATTTTGAAAGTGAAGTGTTGATGCCGCACAAAATGTCTCAATTAGGACCATTTATATCTAAAGGGGATGTGAATGGAGATGGGTTAGAAGATTTTTATGTTTCTGGAGCAGCTGATTTTCCAGGGCATTTGATGATTCAAAAAGCAGGGGTTGGTTTTGAAAAGAAGAATGGCCCATGGCAAGCGCAAGCTCGTTGTGAGGAGATGGATTCTGAAATGTTGGATGTGGATGGTGATGGAGATTTGGATTTATATGTTGTTTCTGGAGGAAATGAGTACACGTACAATTCACCAAACATTCAAGATCAATTATATATTAATGATGGTTCAGGAAATTTCACCAACGAAACCGTTAAGCGCCTTCCAAAAATGGAAACTTCCGGTCAACGTTTAGCGGTGGCTGATTATGATGCAGATGGCGATTTGGATATGTATATTGCTGGTAGACAAACACCAGGATATTATCCATTCTCACCACGAAGCTTTTTATTGCAAAATAATGGAGAGGGTGTGTTTACGGATGTTGCTGCACAGGCAGTTGCAGCAAATGAACCTCAAGATAGCAGAAGTATCATGGGGCCCGGTATGGTAACAGATGCTTTGTTTGATGATTTTGATGGGGATAATGATTTGGATTTAATTGTTGTGGGTGAGTGGATGCCAATTACCTTTTTTGAAAACAAAAAGGGCAAATTTAGTGATGTAACTAAAAAGTATAACCCTAAAGCAGATGTTGGATGGTGGTACTCTATCTCTAAAGGAGATTTCAATGGAGATGGTAAAAATGATTACGTTGCTGGGAATGTAGGTGCTAACAATAAATTCCACCCAACACCAGAGAAGCCTTTAGAAATCTATTGTCATGATTTTGATGGGAATGGTAGCTATGATATTGTATTGGCAAAATATCAAGAGAATATTTGCTATCCAGTAAGAGGAAGACAATGTACGTCTGAGCAAATGCCATTTATTACAGATAAGTTTCCAACTTATGGTGAATTTGCAACTGCTGATGTTGAAAATATCTACGGTAAAAGTGCCTTGGATGAAGCATTACATTATTCAGCTACTAACTTTCACTCAGTAGTAATGTTGAGTAATGGTGAGGGGTACGAGATAGAAGATTTGCCAGTTTATGCGCAAATGGGACCTCTAAATTCTTCTATCCCAATGGATGTGAACGGAGATGGTAATCTAGATTTGGTTGCGGCAGGTAATAATTACGCAGCTGAGGTAGAGACGGTACGATATGATGGTGGCCGTGGTACAGTGCTTTTAGGAGATGGAAAAGGAGGGTTTAAACAACTTTCTCCACTTGAGTCAGGATTCTTCGAAAATGAAGATTGTAAGGATATGGCAATTATTGGTTTCGGAAAGGAACAATTGATAGTAACAGTGTCCAATCTTGCTAAACCTAAAACGTTTTTGGTAAACTAATCTAATTTAGTGTTTTATAAAAAAGGTAGACACACTTTTTTATAATATAATTTGATTAATCAATCATGTTTTATTACTTTAGCGAAATTAAATCTATAATTAATAATTTAAAAACTAGTTATGAAAAAAAAATACTTGATTCTGAAGCTACTATTTCTAGTAGTCTTTAGTAATGTAACTCATGCTCAGGTTTTTCTCCCAGGAGGTCTCTCTTGTGAGACGGCTATGCCGGCTGAGCTTGATGTAGTCTATGTATCCTCAGGTTCCTGTGATAATGAGTGGTACAGCTTTGTTGCTCCTTGTGATGGAGAAATTACTATTTCTGATGCAGGAGGGTTTACTGATGGAAAGCGATTGAATTCAGGAACTTGTGATGCTTTAGTTCTAGAAGACAACACGTCTTGGAGTGGTTCTGTAAGTACTACTGTAACTGAAGGTGAAACTGTATACTTTGAGTTTTTGAATGACAACTGGTGTGATGGTGCTAATTTTCAAGCAACATTTGAAAACCCTGCTTGTCCTCAACCTGAAGGTTTAGATGGTTTCACAAGCTCGTGGGATGCTGCAACGTTAGGATGGATTTCTGACGCTGATGAGTTTACTGTAGTTTATGGACCAACAGGATTTGATCCTAGTATTGAAGGTACATCTGTGGTTACTCCAACTACGATTATCGGAATTGATGGTTTAGAAGAATTGACTTGTTATGATTATTACGTTCAAGCTAACTGTGGTGGTGGAGAAGTAAGTTGTTTCTTGTCAGGACCTTTTACGTTCTGTACGCCTGCAATTTGTCCTGCGCCTTTAAGCCCGGACGAAACATATGTTACACATGATACTGTTGTTACTACATGGTCAGAAGGTGATGATGAAACTGAGTGGGATGTTGAATGGGGAGCTGAAGGTTTCGTTTTAGGAACTGGAACAATGGTTACTACACCATTTTTAGGTGAAATTCTTGAGCCTCTTGAGGCTGATTCTTGCTACGATTGGTATGTAAGAGCTGTATGTGAAGTTGAATTAGACGGTGAAATGGTAACTGTAAACTCTTTATGGGTTGGACCAAATGAAGTTTGTACTGATGGTCTTTGTTTAGATCCTTCTGATGGAACTATGGTTGCTTCAGGTGGATTAGATGCTACTTTGTCTTGGACTGAGAATAATACTCCTCCAGCTTCAGAATGGAATATTCAATATGGTGAGCCTGGATTCACTCTAGGAGAAGGTGTTACTGTGACTAACGTTCCTACTAACCCTTATACTTTAGGTGGTTTAGAGCCAGGAACTGAATACTGCTACTATGTACAGTCTGTTTGTGGTGAAGGTGCTGATTCAACTTCTAACTGGGTTGGACCATTCTGCTTTACTACTGATATTTTCTGCCCTGCTCCATTCGCATTATATGCAACTGGAACTTCAGGAACAGAAGCTGACTTATCTTGGGAATTAGGTGGAACTGAACCTGCTTGGGATATTAGCTGGGGTGTTGATTTAGATGATCCAGAAGCTGGAACTATGGAAGATGCTGCTGTATTCCCTGCAATTTCATTAACTGGATTAACTCCTGGTGAAACTTATTGCTACTATGTAAGAGCTAATTGTGGTGATGATGCTGATTCTTCTTCTGTATGGGTTGGACCTTACTGCTGGACTCAACCTGCATTATGTGCTACTCCTTTCGCTGTTGAAGTAATTAACATTACAAACACAGCTGCTCACGTTAACTTCTCATCTATTGATGCAGAAACATTTGATGTTGAGTGGGGATTCCCTTGTTTCGAAGCTGAAACTGGAACTGAAGAAGGTTCTGAATACGGAACTACTGATGATCCTTATTATATGACTGGTTTATTAGGAACTACACCTTACTGGGTATCTGTAAGAGCTACTTGTGGTGTTGATTCTGTATCTGCTTGGTCTGCTCCAGTATTATTTGGAACTGATATTCAAAATGATGATCCATGTGACGCAATTGAATTGATCGTTGATGGTCCTGCTCAATTAAGACACAATTTCGAAGCAACTACTTTACCTGGTGAAACTACAATCGAACCAGAAGGAGCTGATTGTTATTCAAATGATGGATGGTGTTCTGGTGACGGTGTTGATAGAACTGTATGGTTCAAATTCACTGCTCCTGAATCAGGTCAAGTTGTTTTAAACACGTTTGATGAAAGTACTTGTCAAACTAACGGATATACTGAAGTTGCTATTTACTCAACTGGAGATTGTGGTATCATCACAAACTTTGTACCTCACTATGCTAATACTTTAGCTCCAGGTGCTGACGGTTCTGACGCTCCTTTCGGATCTGAACTTACTGCTTGTGGATTGACTCCATTTGCTGAGTACTATGTAATGGTTAACCCTGTTGCTTATATCCAACAAGATATTCATTTCTCAATCTCTTTATCTTCTGTTGAAGAAGTAAGTGCAGGTTTAGGATTAAGCCCAACAATTTGTGCAGGTTCTACTTATGACTTGTTTGATGCAATTGCTGGATACTCTACTGAAGATGGAACATGGTATAACCCAACTGTAGCTGACGGTAATGAATTACCTAACTTAGTTGGATTCCCTGACGGTGAAGGATCTTATGATTTATTCTACGTTGTTTCTAACGGATGTACTGCTGATACAGTAATGACTGTTGTTTCTACTGTTGAAGGTGTTGACGCTGGAGATGATGGATTCTACACTACTTGTAATGATTACGATATCATCTTATCTGACCACATTGTTGGTTCTTATGATGGTGGTGGTCTTTGGGAGTACGACGGAGTTAATCCTGACGTTGCTTTAGCTGGTGGATTATTTGCACCTCTAGGAATGGATGCTGGAATTTATACTTTCAACTATTCTGTAACTAGCGAGCACTGTGGAACTGAAATGTCTACTGTTACTGTTGTATTAATTGACTGTACAGATTTAGACGAAGAAGCAGAAAACGCTTTAGTTGTATATCCTAACCCAGTTGTTGATGTATTGACTGTTCAAAACATCTCAATTGAAGGTAACGCAGTAATCGAAGTATTAGATATCGAAGGAAGAGTAATTATCTCTAACCAAGTATCTAACGTATTCGGAAACTACGAAATCGACATGAATGCTATCGAAAGCGGAGTTTACTTCGTGAAAGTTACAGCTGAAGACACTGTCCAAAAGGTCAGAGTTGTAAAGCAGTAATTCGATAAGAATATACTTTAAGGAGGGGAGCTCAATGAGCTCCCCTTTTTTTGTGCCCAATTTTTTGAAAGACTCTTTTCCGAAATTATGATAAGGCATTCATAAGACTAGCTGTAAAGTTTCACAATGCATTGCCGCAGGTTTTATGGTGATTCTCTATAGAAATCAATTTTCTCCACAATAATCATTATGAAATAGCCAAAGTAATTCTTAAATTAGTTGACCAAATCCGCTATGATTTTATAGCGGTATCACTATTCTAAAAACTATTAGCATATGGCAATTGCAGCACCATTCAATTTGAATAAATGGATCGAAGAAAACAAAGATTTATTGAAGCCACCTGTTTCTAACAAAAACTTGTATGTTGAATCAGGAGATTATATTGTAATGATTGTAGGTGGGCCAAACGCACGTAAAGATTATCATTATAATGAAACAGAGGAGCTGTTTTATCAATTGCAGGGTGACATAGTAGTGACAATTCAGGAAGATGGGAAAGCGCGTAAAGTTGATATTAAGGCAGGAGATATGTTTCTGTTGCCTGCTAACGTGCCTCACAATCCCGTTAGGCCAGCAAATTCTGTTGGACTTGTAATTGAACGTGTGCGTAAGGGAACTGAGCTTAAAGACGGCCTAATGTGGTTTTGTGATAATTGTAATAATAAACTACACGATACGCGCTTTGAATTGCAGAATGTCGAAAAAGACTTTCAACCACGCTTCCGTGAGTTTTATAATTCAGAAGAATTAAGAACTTGCTCTAAATGTCAACATGTAATGGAGATTGATCCACGCTTTGTTGGATAATTCTATAATATTCTTTGCTTGCAGATAAGATGTTGTTTTAAATAAAGCAACATTATTTCCATTTTTTCAAACTTCATACAAACGCTTTTGGCAAGGGGAACGTTACTTTAATAGTATTAGTTTACTATTCATTTACCTACCAAAATCCATTCAACTTATTTGATTGGAGAAATCAATGCAGTTATGAGAAAAGTGGTTTTTATATTTCTGTTGTATGGATCTTTAACAGGATATACTCAACTATTTAATGAAGTTTGTCCATCCAATACAATGGTTTTAGAACACGAAACCTTAGGGTTTGCAGATTGGATTGAATTTGCAAATACAACTGGGGAGGATTTAAACATGGAGGGGTGGTTTTTAACTAATGATATTGACCAACCTGAATTATGGACTTTTCCTTCTGTAGAAATAGCAAATGAATCTAAATATGTACTGTTAGCAAGCCAAGGTGTTGAGAATCCAGATGCATTTCCGTATTCATTACCTAAAAATGGTGGTTCATTGTATTTAATTAATTCTATGGGTGAAATGGTGGATATTATTGAGTGGCCTAAATTGCGCGTCAATAATTCTTATGGAAAAATAGGAGATGACTGGTTCTATTTTGACACTCCAACGCCCAATGAATCGAATAACGAATCAACGGGATATAATGGCTACGCTAATTTACCTACAGTTAATCGAAATTCTGGTAATTATCCAAAAGGTACGAATATCGTTATCCGTGTAGAGGAAGCTGAATCAATTTATTATTCATTGAATGGGACTAACCCTGGTCTGGGAACAGTTTATTCTACTCCCTTTGTTCTAAATGAAACAATACACATTAAGGCGGTAGGTTCAGGGGATTCATTAATCAACTCTAATCCAATTGAAAGAACTTATTTTACAGATGTATCGCATGAGTTGCCAGTTGTTAACCTTACTGTTGATAGTCTTGAATTACTAGATGAAGTATTAGGCATTTATGTTGAAGGACCTGATGCAAGCGAGACTTTTCCTCATTCAGGGGCAAATTATTGGGAGAATATTGAGATACACGCATTTTACGAGTTCTTCGACGAAGAAATGAGGTTCATAGAATCATTGGATTGTGACATGAAGATTCATGGTGGTTCAGGTTCTCGCACAAAGCCAATGAAATCTATTCAGCTTCAAGCGAAAGATTCATATGAGCAAAATGAATTTGGTCAAGCCTATTTTAAAGAGAAATCAATTAAAAATTTTAAGCGATTAGTATTGCGTAATTCAGGTAACGACTTTTGTGGATCATGTATAAAGGATGGAACATTACACAAATACTTTATGACGTCCGAGCTTAATGTTGATTTGCTTGGGTTTCGACCTGTTGTATTGTATATAAATGGTAATTATTGGGGAATTCACAATATGCGGGAGAAGGTTGGTCGTTATTATTTAGAATCCAATTATGGTGTTGATCCAGATGATGTGAATTTGTTAGAAAGAGGATCACTTAATGCGGTGACAGGAGTGGCAGATGATTTTATAGCGTTAAAAAATTATGCAATAGCATCTGATCTGGAAGAAGAATCTCATTATAAATGGGTGGAAGAGCGGTTAGATATTAATTCGTTTGTAGATTATTTTATAATTGAATTGTATTCGAATAATCGAGATTGGCCCAACAATAATTTAAAAGTTTGGAATGCTCCAAGTCATCCCAAATGGCGTTATATATGTTATGATTTGGATGCTGCGTTCAGATATCTAGGAACCGAATCAGAAGACCATCAAAGTTTAGCGTATATATTAAATAATTTAAGTGAAACTAACCCACATGTTGCGTTGTTGAATGCATTGCTCTCCAATAAGGGCTTTAAGAACTATTTTATTAATCGATATGCTGATTTGCTCAACACCATTTTTATACCAGAGTTAATTTATTACGAATATGTAAAAGTGAAGGATGTAATAAGTGCCGACATGACCCAGCATTACGAAAAATGGTGCGGACCAATATCTCAATGGCATAATCGCTTTAATGGTGTTAGAGGTTTTTTAGACTCAAGGGTAGAGGTGATTAGGGAAGAATTATCAGAAGTGTTTGAATTACCAGAGGCCGTTGATGTTGTTTTTGATGTGTATCCTGCAGGAGCAGGAAAAGTTACTGTCAATACACTTGAGTTAGAAAGATGCCCTCAACGCTATTTTTATTATCCAACGAATGAAATTACAGTTTCGGTTGAACCTTTGCAGGGCGCAGTTTTTAAATATTGGGAAAACACAACTACAGGTGAGCTTTATTATTCCCGTTCAATTAGCTATGATCCTAGTTTTGGTGATCATTTAGTCGCGGTGTTTAGTGATAATGAAGAATTGTACAACCTTAGCTTATCTCCAAATCCATCCACAGTGAGTACTCGTTTGAATTTTTCATTGCCAAGAACAACGGAGGCTGCAATTCATATTTCAACTCCAGACGGTAAAGTGGTTTCAAAAATTGAGAAATATGGAAGGCTTAACAAAGGCACACATTGGGTAAATATTGATATGAGTACGCTACCTCAGGGAGTATATTATATTTCCTTAGTTACGGATTACGGTGTTGAGTCAATCATGGCTCAAAAAGTATAAAAATTTAATTCTATTTTTAAGAAATGACTTTACTTTAGGAGTACAACATGACCTCTTAACTCATGCGCAATACCTTTTAAATCGGTATACAAGATTTGCCACACATAAACATCATCAGGAACAAGAGAGTTGTTATAACTGCCGTCCCAATAATCATCTAAATCTTCCATGACATAGATGAGTTCGCCCCAACGATTAAAGATCTGCATTTCAAATTCATCAATATTATGCGCTATTGCTCTAAATACATTATTGAAATCATCTCCGTCGGGAGTGAATGCATTTGGTACGAAAATAAGCGGATCAAAATAAACAGGAACAACAGCGTAGTTTGTGCAGCCATTAATATCTGTAACTGTTGCAGTATAGAAAGTTTCAACATCTGGCCAAACTATTGTTGTAGGGCAAATTTGACATTCAATATTATAAGGAGGCGTCCAAACAATTGATCCGTCTGCAACTGCCCAAATAGAAATTGTATCGCCAGCAATAGGATAAACCGCCGGGGAAACCGTTATAGCGGGAGGGTCATATAATTCAACAAATACTGAGGCTGTATCAATACAACCATATTCATCAGAAATAGACACAGTATAAAGCATGTCGTGTGGGGGTGTAGAAACGGTTGACGATTCCGTCGTTGACGATAAATAGGCTGGAGGATACCATTGATAGAATTCTCCACCACTAGCCCATAGAAATGCCGAATCTCCAGGACAAATAATTGTATCAGGAGAAGCATTTCCGTCTATGACAATAACATGTACAGTTACTGTGTCGTAAGAAGACCCACAAGCGTTTGTAAAGACTACAGAATAGTCTGTGTCCACATCTGGATATACATATGGGTTATAAATCGTTGGGTCGCTAATATTATAATCTGGCGTCCATAAATAATCTGTGGCTCCACCTGCTGTAATTCGAATGCTATCACCTTTACATAGGTTAACTTCATCAATTAAGTTTGGGTAGGGAACGTCATGATCAACATGTACCTTAATAGTATCTTCAATAATGCACCCTTCTATTGTAGTTATTTCCACTGTATAATAAGTTGTTAAAGGTGGAGATGCAATAGGAGTAGGACTTGTAGGGTCATCTAAATCTTCAGGAGGATCCCAAAGATAGGTGTCCCCGCCGGATGCGGTGAGCAAGGCCTCCCCTCCAACACATATGGCGGTATCTAAACCAGAGGATGTGGCAACATCAAATACATAAACCGTTACCGTTAGTTCTGTAGTTCCGCAAACGCTTTCCACTGTAACTGTGAATGTTGTTTCCTCATCAATAGTGGCAATAGGATCTGCGCTTGTAGGGTCGTCTAAAACTTCAGCTGGACCCCAAGTGTAGGTATCTCCACCAACGGCAAATAGTTGAACGGAAGTTCCTGGGCAAATGGTATCACTAAGTGTACCGGCTTCTCCTTCAAATAATTGGATTTCAACTTCAATATAGGCGGTGTCTGGTTCATAGCAACCTGCAGCATCAGATACAATTAATGTAACTGTATAGATACCTGGTTCAGCATAAAAGTAGGAAGGTTCAAAATCTGTTGATGTGCCAATGCCGTCTCCAAAATCCCAGAAATAGGTGTCTCCATATTCACTGTCATTTTCAAATAAAACGGGATCAGGAATACAGATGATTGGTGCTCCAGTACTCAGAACGGCGTCAATCTGTGCCAATTCAAATTGGAAAACAGCCATATTACAATTACTGCTTCCATTGTCCTCCGAGAATGCGCCAGGAGTTGTTGGCCAATCATTAACATTACAAGCCGCACAAACGGCATGATAGATCGTTCCTGATTTATCAAAACGGCTCGTTCCACCATCCACATGATCTCCCCCTGAACCTGGGTCGCCCATAAATGTAGCGTATTTTAACGTTGCCATATCTGCCGTAAATACGGCCAAATAAAAGTTGTTACCACCGGTGGCAGATTGATAGGCGTCAGGAGTTGTAGTAAACCCTGAAGTTGTACTTCCTGGAGCAAAGTTGGTATTTCCTCCCCATCCTGCAATATAAATTTCATAACAATCACTTACTAAAAACGCAGTAGGTGAAATCTCTGCAACACCAGTACTAGCACCAAATACTGAGGACCATTCTGTTGTTCCTAAATCATTTGATAATTTGTGAATGAACTGTCCACTATTTGCATTGATGTAGTTAATACCATCAGTTTGGTAACTTCCACTTGATTGACCATAAACGTATACAAATTCATCAATATCCAACTCAACAGAATAAGCTTGATCGTAATCATTAGTCCCAAGATATGTGGCTTCTGGTGTATATGCTGGAGCTGTAAATTTCATTAAATATCCATCAACACTACCTCCTTGATAGCTCGGGTGAATGTTTCCTGCAGTGCTTGGGAAATCAGTACTTGTTGTACCCCCAACAGTGAAAATATCTCCGGAAGGAGAAACTTTTACAGAGTTACCTGCCTCGTGTCCTGATCCACCAACATAGGTGCTCCATAATAAGCTCGATAAATTAGGGTTGAATTTGGCCAAAATTGCATCCTTTCCTCCGCCCAACGTACCATCAAACCCTCCAACAATAGGAAAATCTGTAGAGGTTGTTGTTGAAGTGATATATACATTTGATGCATCATCTAAATAAACCTCTCCACGCAATTGATCACCGTAATTATATACAACAGAGCCTTCTTCTGATATTCCGTCAAATCCCGATCCTCCAAGGAAAGTTCCTCCTAATAAGGCATTTCCCATTTCAGATAATTTGAAAACAAAAATGTCTGCCCCAGCTGAAAAGTTAATTCCATCTATTTGTCCGTCGGGTGCAGCAGGTGGATCACCTAATGCATTTACCCCTTGATAAGGGCTGCCACCAACAGGGAAGTTAGAGGAGGATGTTGCTCCCATTATATATAAGTCATTGTCTTCGTTCACAATTAAACTGTGTGGAGTTTCACTTCCTGATCCACCAATAAAAGTGGAGAAGACTATTGAGCTGCCATCTTCAGTAAACTTAGTAATTCCTAAATCAACTAATCTTGAGCCTGTAACATTGTTATATCCTGAGTCAAAAGCACCAGGTGATAATGGGTAGCCGCTTCCAAAAACAATTCCGCCGCCAATCATTTTTCCGTCCATATCCGGGCAAGCTGTCATTCCCCAATTGTCTGAAGTGGCACCTGTAAATGTAGAAAAGTTTAATTCTGGATCAATAATTAATGGTTTTGTAGTATCATAACCATCTGGAAAATGAAAGTGCATTTCTGTTCCAACGAGCACATACTCACATGCAACTCTGTGTTTTAACCCAGCAAACTCCTGATATACGTAAGGCTCTTCCTCGATAATTGTTCCTAAAGTGGTGAAAATGTGCAAGGCCCCATCAATTATCGCAAGATGATCTTGTCCTTCATAATTTACTTTAAAGTCTGAAGGATCTCCTCCAACATTAACTATTACATCATATTTTAAGGTTTTGTTTCCTTCATATAACCTTAAATTGATATGATCGTAAAGCTCCAAATATTGAATTTCTTGAAAAGCATAACTATTGGTAACCCATTTATCAGGATCGTTTCCTAAAAAATAATTTTCATAAAATGAGGAGGGTGATAATTCTTCAAATGTTGGGGTATTGGCTCCAATAAATGTTGTTTTAACAACATGTGATTTGGCATGTTCTGGTTCTTCGGTGTGACCATGTGCAACATCATAATGATCAACGGCATTGCTCATTGCATACGTGAAACCAGTTTTTTCAAGGTACATTTGTCCGCTTGGAACACCAATTTTGTACGATACATTTTTGTGCCATTGCCCTCTATTTGGACGCATCCAAATCTCGTCTTGAGCAAAAAGCCCAAAAACGCAGAGAAATGTGAACACAAAAAGTACTAATTTATTCATAAGCTGACATTGAGTCGAACTACAATGGGTTTATACCTACTTCACAACCAACAAAAACCATACCTAATTAAACAATTAAAAGTGTACGACTTAGTTTTAAATTTACTAAAAATCAAACACTTATCAAGAGTTAATACTTTATACGGTAGTTATCATTTATTGTTTAGCTACTATAAGACGTTTGCCAACCTAAAATAGTTTGCTACAAGGGGAATAAATTTTTGATGATTATTGGAAACCAAAAATTTGATTTTCAGAAGATTAAGAAAGTTTAATAATCCTCTTCTTTAACTAGGTTTCCTTCTTCGTCATAAAAAGACCAGTGTCCAATCTGCTTATCGTCAGCGTATTCGCCTACATAGCGAACTTTTCCATTGGGGAAAAAAGTGATTGAATGGCCGAATTTTTTACCATGTGTATAATGTGATTCACTCCATTTAATACCTGACTCATAATAGGAGATCCATAAACCATGACGGGCTTCGTTTTCGTCATAATCACCTTCAATTTTTAGTATTCCAGAATCGTAATACTCTTGATAATCTTTTTGGGAAGAAGTTTCTGGAGCATCTTCAGGTGTCATAAACGTTTCAATTTCACTAGGCTCCTCAGCAGTTGTAATTGTTGAATCTATTGTTTCTGTTGATTCCGGATTAGTATTATCTGAAACTGTTTCTGTTGTGTCATTTGAACATCCAACTAAAATCAGTGATCCTAATAAAGTTGTGTATATAAAATTCTTCATTTCGTATTATTTATCTCGATAAACGGTGTATTCAACCAAGCCAATTAATGCTTTCTTTGCGTCTGAATCGGCCAATTCATCCAATAATTTCAAAGCTTCTTCTTTTAATTCGATCATG
>CAKZPK010000152.1 GCA_937139035.1 uncultured Crocinitomix sp.
GCTGACAGTTTAAAATCATGGCTTCCAACAATTTTAAACCCCATTTTCTCATAAAAACCAATAGCACGTTTATTCTCAATCCAAGTGAACAACCAAATTCCTAGTTGCCCATTTTCTTTTGCTAAATCAATATTATAATTAAACAGCTCCACTCCTAGCCCTAAACCGTGGAATTTTTCTAAAATATAAATTCGATCTAATTTGGTAATGTTTGCTTCACTTATTGCTGAGATAGAATTATTATACATAATTTTTGAATACCCTACTAATTGATTCTCATAAAACAATACACGATAAACAGCATTAGGATCATTAATTTCTGCATTGAATATATCCACAGAATAGTTGGCTTTCAAATAACTGTCAACATCATTTTTTGATGCACTATGACCATGCGATTGAATAAAGGTTTCTTTTGCAACTGCTGTTAACTCTTCTAAATCTGTAAACTTGGGAATTTCAATTCGAATCATTTCAACAACAAAAGTAAGCTTATTTCTTTATTGATATACAATAACTAATCTAGCCCTAACCTTCTTCGGTATGTACTATCAGAAACAGAATTCTTATTCCAATAATCTTCTCTAATGCACTGATTTAATACAGCTTTTGTTCTTAATTTTTGTCGATTATCTCCCCAGCCACTATAATAAGTTTCTTCCCAAGACATTATTTTATGAGGAAAATTTGTTTCATAAGTGATTGTCATTGATCTATCTAAATCTGGATAGGTAAATTGATACGCTGTAAGGTCTCCATTGGGTTTCTTCGAAAGCTCACAATCATAGGCTTTTAAATCTTCATGAGACAGTTGCACATAAAAAAAGGATGGAATTACTTTAGCTTTTCCAACTGGCAAGTTATCAGGATTCAACCGAATAATAGTCCAAAAATCATCTTCCAAATGAGTTTCATCTAGTTTTAAATCCTTTTCTGATTCTCCTTCAAAATATGAATCTATTCGTACCTCAAACTGTTTCTTGTTTTTAAGTTCCATATAAGTATGTCCGCACCACTCTTGCATTGATGCAGATACTTTTATAGCATTCTTTCCATTTTCAAACGGAAAGAACGTACTCAACATCATAGAGTATGGATAAATACCAGTATTAAATTTTTTAGTGAAGTTTAACTTCATTACAGGAATATCGTCATCTGTAGGGTTATCGGCTTTAGTCCAAGATTTTTTTGAAAATTGCTCTGTTACAAAAATCATGACTGCTTCACCTTTATGAATTTCGCCATAGCGGGCTTGTTCTAACTTATAGCTTGCAATCTCGGCTTTGCCATCATACCAATAATCTTTAGCTAAAGGATCGGTTGGGTTTGAAATTTCACTACTGTTGGAACTACACGCAATGAGTAAAAAACTACCAACTATCAGATTTAATACATTTCGATTTAAAGCTACCTTCATTTCTTTAATTTTTAATCTACAATCAAACTCATTAAGACTTCGCATCAGTACACGGCATAAAAGGATTTGTAATGCATGATGCTACCATTAAAGATACGAAATAAGTAGGATAATCTAATTATGAAATTTCTTGAAATGAGGATTAGTAATTTTATAAATGTACTTTTTGTTTGATCAAAAAGTACCAAAAACATCACCTAGCAGGGCTTTATGCCAAGAGGCACATTCTCAAATCAATTTTCACGTCCCAAATTATAAGTTCGGTCGGGTGATCTCCCAGCTTCGCAAAGGGAGCTTCCCGATCTCCCTAAAAATTTGCTTTGATAAAATCAATTCTCCGACGAATGCCCAGAACCGTATACGTTAAAAATAGTCGCATCTAGTTATGTTATAAACAGAAGTTTTGAACGAATAGGTATAATGAAAGCACTGAACTCCACATATATCTAAAACAAAGTACCCTGCTCGTTTAAATCAGGATAAATGAATTCCTTAGTCGCATCCGCTGAATCTCCAACACCATTCTTACCTACGAGGCGTTTAACAGTATGTGCTTTTAATTTCCCTTCCGGCAAGGGCTTAATCAACTCTTCCACCTCATTTTGGTTATTAGATGTTAGCCATTGATCAAAATTTTCAGGCTCTAGTATTAATGGCATTCGAGCACCATTCGCTTTAGGGTTGTTATGAATTGAGGTCATTAATTCATTTGCTCGTGTTGTTACAATTGATGCAGATTGGTAAACTTCGCCTGCCACATGATCGGTCCACTCACTCCATACCCCTCCAAAAACTAGAGGTTTTCCTTTCTCTTTGTTCTGAATGAAATTAGGAAAGGTTTTACCTTTGTAATGATAATATTCAAAAAAACCATCCACAAAAACTAAACACCTTTTATCCATTGCCGCATCCTTAAAAGATGCCTTTTCAAACAATGATTCTCCCCTCGCATTTAAGGTTTTATTCCTAATTTCCATGGCCTGACTCTTGTCCTTTGTCCATTCAGGAATCAATCCCCAAGTAAACCGTGTTGCTTTTAATTCAACGGCTTTAATAAGTGTATATAGCTTGG
>CAKZPK010000153.1 GCA_937139035.1 uncultured Crocinitomix sp.
TTTTTCTTTAGCTCCATTTTATTATACAAAGAAGAGAAAATTGCAAACTTCTGGGTTCATCATCCTTTGGACATAAAAAAACCCCTAACTAAAATAGTTAGAGGTTTCAATTTTATTTCTTTCGAACTAGAAGCTCCACAAGTCGTGTTCAAAATTAAAGATCTTCTCTTTAATCTTCTCGGACTCGAGCAAGGCATCAACCCCCGCTTTGTAGCTGTCGATCTCTCGATCGTATAAGTTCGTTTCCTTTATTATATAACTTTGGAACATCCGCTTCCAAAATAAGTCATCAAAAGACATTCTTTGCGAATCATTGTGTCGATTTTGAACAAAGAAGTTTTGGAAAACATATCTACATTCAGGGAAGTATAACCAAAACAGTTCTTCAAATCCATTAATATTACCATTCTGATCTCTACTATAGATAACAGGGGCAACACCAATAATTCTACGATCCATTACAGATCTTTCTTTATCAAAGAACCAATCTTCTTTTAACCTGTATTGTACAATATCTTTCGAAGTATACCAAGTTGTATCATCTGGTGGATAAACTGCATCATAAAACCCAGTTGATGGATTATAGATAACACTATCATCAGTAGGATACTGCCAACTCTTCAATGGAACTGCATTTGGATCTCTATAGATACTACCAATATATAGGAAAACTTTATCTCTAAATTCCTGACTATTATAGTAGTTCTTAGTTGGATCCGACAAGCTCATTGGATACTTGAATTGATCACCATCTTTCCAATCTTGCCATGCAGGATTATAAGGAGAGTAAATCGTTAAATCAGCTGTCATAACATGATAACGAATGATTGTCCATAAACTCCAACGTGTGGTGTTTTTGTTCCATTCACCCATCACGTTAATGTCATCCAACGGATAATATAACGGATGATTAAATTTTTCTCTTAAATCAATCACACTCCATACCCTTTTACTCCAAGTTACATCTGCTTCACGCACGAACTCATAAGGCACAACTTTCTTAGTTGGAATATGCTCTTTAACATAAACTCCATCTAATACCCCAGGTGCTGGATTAGCAATTGGTCCACGAATGTTCTGACCAAAACTTACCCCCACACTCAGCATCACTAAAGAAAAAACTAATCTTTTCATCTCCTATTTATTAATTATACAATTCAGGGAGAAATAAGTTCAATTTACAAAGGAACTTATCTCTCCTTATATTTTATATGCTTTAATATTATCGTGTAGAAAATACTAATGCAGTACGCTTAGATACACCATCAGGACCTCTATAGTTAACCATAATAGTTACCTGTTTTCCTGAAGACTGTGCTAAAATTTGTTTTGCTTTAGAATCTAAACCACCACCACCGGTGATTCTTCCTTCTCCTTTAATACCATTAACAGTAACAGTACCACTAGCAATTGAAAAATTTACTCCAGTCAAAGGAACACTTTCGTCGTATCTACAAGACACTCTTCCTTGAGCTCTTACACTGGATAAACCAGGGTTTTGCCCGTTAGAGATACCTCCTAAGTACAAATTCGGTGTCGGTAGACTTTTCACTTCAAACTTGAATGATCCCAAGTTCACAGATCCACCATCCTCTTTACGTCCGTTAACGCTAATTGTTGCTTCACGGGTACCAGCCCCTACTTTTGCAACATATTGTCCGTTACCTTTGCTACTAATAGAACACCCACTACCCGATAAGGTTACACGATCTGCAGGAAAACCTGAAGCGGTTCCTTCTACAACATTGTCGTAACCTCTATAAAGTACGCGCATTTCAGGCAATGCAACAACACCCATTGGTTGACCAACTGTGTATTCAAATTCCCATGGTTTTGGAACTTCGATACCACGTTGTTTTACCATAATCACACCTTTTACTTTGTGTAATCCCGGTTTATCACCTCTTAAGCTGATGCTTCCATCTGCGTTATTCGAAGGCT
This sequence comes from uncultured Crocinitomix sp., assembly GCA_937139035.1. Classification (GTDB taxonomy): domain Bacteria; phylum Bacteroidota; class Bacteroidia; order Flavobacteriales_D; family Crocinitomicaceae; genus Crocinitomix. Next base: position 1,942 of record CAKZPK010000153.1, read on the forward strand.
TCCAATTATCAGTATTCAATGTATCTTCATCTTGACCATATTTTACTTTCGGCGTTTCCGTCGAATCGTAAGCTGCAATCATTACACGAAGATTTAATGAATCACCTTGATTGATATATCCAGTACTAGCAAATGCTAAAGGCTCAATTTTATTGAAATCAAACTCTTGTACATCCACTTTAGAAAGTAAAAACTCAGTAGCCATTGACTCAGAATTCTTAACATCCAACTTCAACGCCGTTAACATTGCTGCTGCTGCAACAATCGGTGCGTGATCAAACATTACTGAAGGCCAAGGAAGAACTTCTTCTTCTCCGTGAATCTTCTGTGTGATCTTTTCAGGAATATCCAACGATCTCATGAATGCTGCAATTGACGCAGTATCATCAGGATTACACGTTGTTAAAGCCTGATCCAATCCACTTAAATCAGTTGGAGCAGCAAAAGTAAATTTACCTTTTGGTGTTTCATAAGTTGCCATAATAGAAGCAACTTCATTTCTATAAGTAATTACTCTGTCACGGATATCTGTTCCCTTTTTAACCGGTTTCTGAGGGTCTCCCCCAATGAAAAGGTTAGTTGGGATATCGTAGTTATCCATTCCACTAATATCAGATAGTGGTTTTAAAGAAATAATGTTTCCATTATCATCTTTTTCCTCTACCCAATCAACTTTTTCTGACTCTTTGATCATTTCGTTACACTCACCTAATAGGTAACTAATAACTTCAGTAGTCTTGTCACGAACCTCGAACGAGCGATCTTGCCAAACTTTTACTGAATTTACGTCTCCACCTTGAGCTTTAACTGTAGTGATCTTTTTGTCAAAAGAAGAATAATTGCTTTGATTGTTTTGATCGATAATCTGCGAACTGCGATCTAATTTATCATTAATCGTAACGAAAGCGGCAATTACCTGCTTCGATACGTTTAGTGCTAGAAGGGCAGTCAGTACGAGGTACATCATACCGATCATCTTTTGTCTAGGGGTTTCTTTTCCTCCTGCCATGATTTATCTATTTTTTTGATTAAACATTAATTAATTTCATTAAAAAAATGAAATTAATCTCTAGATATAGTCATAGCTTTTAGCATGTTACCATAAACTTGGTTTAAATCAGTCAAGTTTTTAGACAACATTGCCATATTTTCTCTGTACAATTTAGTATCCTCAACAGAATCACTTAAATTAGACATCATTTCAGAAACATTCGCTTGGAATTTCTCTGTAGACTCTAAATGAGCAGATGATCCTTTTAATTGTAATTCGTATACATTATTCAATGCAGCTAAGTTTGTAGATACTTTAGAGATTTGCTCTCCAAAAGATGCTCCTTCTTCAGCTCCAGAAGTTAATCCTAAAATTGATTCAGATGCTCTTTCATATGTATTAGACAATCCTTTAACTTGTTCAGAAGCATTTTCTAAACTTGCAACATAAGAATCAGTTGCAGCAGCAGCACCAGAAACAGCTTTAAGACCTTCAGCATTATCACTTAACGTTCTAATACCATCTCCTAATCTGTTCAATAAGTCTGCATCTATCTTTGCTTCTTCTAATAGATTATCAAATTTCTCAGTAATTCCAGTAACGGTACCACCGCCACCACCGCCACCGCTGTGGGTTAATCCTGACTCACCTTTCTCATCTAAGTAAGCATGTAAATCAAAATCCTCATCATGCGCTAACGCCAATTCTGGGTACACTAATTCCCATTTCGGGTCTTCGTGTAACGGCTCAAATGCCGAGAAGAAGAAAATTACGGCCTCAGTCGAAAGTCCTGCTACAAGCATGGCACCTGCTCCTGGCCAGTGCATAATCTTAAACATTGCTCCGACGATTACTACAGCTGCACCAATACCGTACAACTTCGCCATAAATAATTTCCACTTTTTAGTTCCTGGTCTCATAGTTTCCTTTGCTTTTAATTTAACATTTATTTATTTGGTTATTTACTTTACTTATCTCAATTCGATATCAGACTTCAACTCTTCTCCGCCTTCTTTATCGAAATCATCACCACCACGTCCAATGTGCGTTTGAACACATCTAAATCCAACGTATGATTTTGAAGTATCTTGGTACTCATAAGTTCGAGTTCCAGTTTGTAGGTAGTATCCTATATCTTTCCATGAACCACCTCTGATTACTTTACGTTTCATTGATGGTGGATCCCAATCCATTGCATGGTATCTGTATTCAGGACTTAAATCATGAGAGAACTCATATACTGACTCATCAAATGCTGTTTCTGTCCACTCTGCAACGTTTCCTGACATGCAGTATAAACCATATCCATTTGGATTGTAAGAATAAGATTTAACAGTATAGAAACCTCCATCATCAAAGTATCTACCTCTCATTGGTTTGAAGTTACCTAACATACATCCACCTGAGTTTCTGATGTAAGGACCTCCCCAAGGGTATGGACTGTGTTTTAAGTTTCCACGAGCAG
>CAKZPK010000154.1 GCA_937139035.1 uncultured Crocinitomix sp.
TGGAATTTAGTAACATACAAATCCGTTACATATCTATCAACCGTAAAGTCAGCCTCAGGACGCTTTACTAATTCGATATAATCGTAATAAGTGATACTTGAAGAACAGCCATTAGCAGATTCTACAGTTAGCGTCACATCAAAAACTCCTGCATTATAATTATGAGAAATTAAATCGCAAGCTTCACCTGTGCTTCCATCACCAAACTCCCATGAGCAATTGGTACCCGCTGGTGCAGACGTATTGTGAAATACAACTGGCTGTGGTGCACAAACTTCATAAGGGTCAGCATAAAAAGAAACAACAGGAGTTGGATGAATAGTCACGTCAAAACTAGTTGGAGCACCTACACAACCAGAAGCAGTTGTAGCAAACACCTCAACAGTAACAGTTACTGCAGCACCAGATAAATTAAGCCCTGTAAAAGTTGGAATACTTCCAGATCCAGCCACGCCGAAACCAACATTGGTACCTGTAGTATTTGTCCAAGTATAAGTTAACCCTACTCCACTTGCCGAAAATACTGGAAGCGTTAAAGGCAATCCATTACAAACATCTTGATCTGCCACACCGTCCATTACAGGCAAGGCTTCAATTGTAATATTTGTTGTATGAACATCATCTCCGCATTCAATTGAAACAATTGTATTTGTTATAGTATATGTTCCAGCTGTACTCGCAGCAATATCAATCTCTCCTGTAACGGGGTCAATAACTAAACCTGGTGTAGATGTAAAAGTACCTGGTGTTCCATCATCCACACCATCACCATCTAAATCAAAGCTTGGTAATTGGTTAGGTTCGTCATGACAATAAGAAATTGCAGCGTATTCAAAATCTGCACTTGAAACAGAAAGCAATGTAATATCAAATGTTTGAACATCTCCACCACACCCAATATCTAAAATAGTATTTGTAATGGTATAAGTTCCGGTTGCACTCGCATCTAAATCAATTTCTCCTGTTGCAGGATCAATAACTAAACCAGCAGGTGTAACAGTAAATTCACCAGCACCACCTTCTTCAACACCATCTCCATCAACATCAAAATTGGGGAAAGGATCAACTCCACCTGAACAGAAAATTGAAGGATCATATTCAAATGTAGCATCTACGCCATCAACAATTTCAACAGTCACTGTGATATCAGCCAAACATCCTCCAGGCGAATAAGTTACATCATATACTCCTACTGCCGAAGCTCCAGGATCAATTTCACCAGTAACTGGATCTAACCCTAATCCTACAGGTGTAGCTGTAAAGCCTCCTACAATTGGTCCGCCAATAATTGGTGGCTCAATAGGATCTCCTGTACATAAAATAAGATTTGCATAATCAAACGCACCGCCGCCGCCGCCACCAACTGATAATTGAATATTATCAATTAATATAGTAGCGCCATCCGCTCCACCACCAATAAATCCACCTTCAAACCCAATTGTATGCGTTGTAGCTGTTGCTGTAAAGGTTATACAAGCATTTAACCAACCAGCCGCAAGTGGGAATACAGTTCCAGATGGCATTACAGGAAGCCCGCTAACAAAAACTAGCCATTCTGCATCATTGGTTGGACAATAGCCAGACAAACAACTTCCAAAATTAGCCTCTTCATATGTTATCGTATACGTTTCACCAATAGTAAATCCTGTTACAGTTTGTTCAAAACGTTCTGTATATCCACTTATTTCACAATAAGACTCCACAAACATTCCTCCATCAGACGACACTGTTGCGCCAGCAGTAAAAGAGAAGCCAGGAACACCTACAGGAACGGTCAACATATCAGTTGATCCAGAAACCATAGTCCAACTGGTGGGTGCTAATGCTAAACCTTCTGGTCCTTCGCAACTTCCATTAACAAAAGCCTGTCCGTGAGCAGTATAGGAAAACGAACCCAAGCACACTAATAGCAATACTATGGTCCCGTTTTTTAATTGAGCTAAATACTTCATTTATTCGATCTTATTTTGGGTTACTGAATTCTTATAAACCATCTAAAAATTAACGGCTTATACTTCTTAAACGTTTAGAATAGGAAAGGGATGCTTTTTACTCGCTTAAATATTTTGGTAAAATCTTAAACGGTAGTGAATGGATATTGAGGTGTTGTTAGATTGAAATGAGCCGTGCATACAACAAGACTAATTCAATAATAATTACCTGAAAGCTCAAAAATTAGAAGCTTTTACAATAAATAAGTAGGTTATTTTTTAAAGAAAGATTTTATACTTGCCCAAACACCTTTGCCTGTTGGTTTAGAAACGGATTCTTTCTTTTTAACATATTGCTTGCGGTGGCTTTCTTTATAATTATGTGTTGCTAAAATTAAAGCAACTTGGTTTTTATACTTTGCTCCTTTTACGGGATCAATTTGATAAATGAAATTGGCAAAACCATCTATTTGTGCTAAAACATTTCCAGGTCTATTCCACTGTTTGCCTTTTATACCATCTTTTTCTATTTGAAAAAGTAAAGCCCGAAACCGCTTGAGCGTTTTTTTAGAAATATTTGCTTTTTCATTTACGACTACACCTGTTACTTCTTGGCGCACTCCTTTTTTCATTACTCGCAATTTTTCAGGATGTAACACAAAGTTTTCATCTTTAACTACAAGTCTTGAATATTTCAAAATTTTAGTAATTGCTGCACTATCAACCGAAAGGTCAATTGCCGAAAAAGTTAAATCATCAACATATCGCGTATAATTGAAATTATATTTCTTGGCTAAACCTGACAATCTAAAATCCATTCGTCTGCAAAGAATATTTGTAATTGCAGGGCTGCATGGAGAACCTTGCGGTAAAAAACGATCTCCTCTTTGCGCAAAATAATTCTCACCTAAAAGTGAAACATCTGTAATTTTTGGTTCAGAACAGAGTAATGCAAATATTACTGCTACTTGCTCTGAATATCCTAATGAATGGAAAACACCTTTAATACGGTTATAAGTAATTGATGGAAAAAAATTCTTTAAGTCCTGATTAATGACTACAACTTTACCTACATGTGGTTCAGCATTTGTTTTAATTGATTTACCAACCACACAGCCATGTGCATTTTGATGTACCTCTGGCTTATTTAAAACTTCTTCAAGAATCCAAATTTGCGCCCTTTTTAACTTAGGCATTGGCGCTGAAATAAGGCGGTGACCACCACTCTTTTTCGCAACTTTAAAGCGTTTATAATGACTTATTTTAGAATTTTTACGAGAAAAAGCTAAAAAGCGCAATTCTCCGATTGAAATTCCCATTGCCTTTGCTACATCACTTGCAGTTTGCAAAACGGGTAAACCCTGAGATTTAAGCCTTTCGGCATCAGAAAGCTTATTATTAAGTTCATGCGAATAGTTCTCTCCCAAATAAATTATGTCAGTTTGTTTGGTTTTAGTCCACTTGGCTGCTTTATCTATTCGGGCCTGCTCTCTTTTATCCTTATTTTCTTTTTGTTTTAGTTTGGATGCTAGTTTTCGCTCTTTGTGCTTTTGAGAGATAAATGCTTCTGGATT
>CAKZPK010000155.1 GCA_937139035.1 uncultured Crocinitomix sp.
CGTCTCCTCCGAACTGTACTTGATCAATTTCTAAGAAGTTTTGCTTATCCAATAAATCTGGATCAATAAAAGGTTTTTCATTGTAAATAAATGTTCCTTTACCTTCAATATAAACGGTATCTAATAACTGAAACCTCCCTAAATTATCTGTTTCATTAAGCTTTAGTTCTTTACAACGCAAAGCATACACTTGATAATTTTTAAAAGAAGCAATGTCTGGATTTCTTAAATAAAAAGTAACCTCTTTAATTCTAAAACCATAATGACCAATTTCTACACTTCGTTTAACTTCAGCAGTATCATAAGGATCTTTAATAATTTTAGGTTTAATAAACATTGTTACATCTGCAAACAAGTCTCCCACTGTTGTGTCAACAAGAAAACTGACATAATTTTTATTAAACCCAAACTTAGCTGCTTCATCTCTCAAATATTGCGAAAAGCGCTCACGTTCGTTATCAAGCACATCTTGGTCAAAAAGGTTTCCAGGTTCTAACAACTTCCCTTTGGCAGTTTCCATTTCCTGATATTTAATGCGCATAGTCGCATCCACCGACTCATCAAAATTAATTGAGCGAATAACATAGGGTTTACCAGGATTAACGGTAAATAGCACCTCAGCTTTTTTTCTTTTTTCTTTATAAATAATGGTATCATGCACTACAGCAGAGTGAAAACCTTTTTTTCTCAAATAAATTTCTATTTGTGTGTGGGCTTTTGAAACTTTTGCCGTATCCATTACAACAGGTGGTTGCCCCATATTGTTTCGCACCCATTCTCGCCATCCTAAACGTTCTGACTTTTCGTTAATTACTTTGTGCCGATATAAAGAATCTCCATTCTCTTCGGCTTTAGTAATACGTTCATTGTTTATTCTGTTCTCTTTGATTTTACGCTTTTCGTTTTTCTTGCGGTACTTCTCCTTTTTCCGCTCAACTTGACGATTGTACTTATTGGTATCTATACGGTTATAGAAGAATAATTTAAGCATTCGATTGGGCGTGGGCGTAATAAAATCTTCCATTGCTCCAGCGCTCAACTGCGGATGATCCCCGACCAACTTTACTTCTCCCTTATGTTCTTCCTCAAATAATACTTGATTCTTTTTTAAGAGATAACTTCCATCTTCGACATACTTCGCTTGTTTACATCCTACTGCAACCAGCATTACGCAAACAACTATGATATATGAAACTCCTCTTATTCTCATTACTAATGATAACGTTTACAAAAATAATCGATTAGGGGGATGTCTTTATCAAAAAATGAAATAAAATTAGTTCCATTCAATTTACTTATTTAGAATGGATAACCTATCCCAAAATTAATAAGGATTGGATGCGGTGATTCATAATCAATATACTGCTGATTTTCTGAATCATAAGTAAAGTATAAATCACTCTTATACGTGTTTTTTTTCTCCCAAATCCAACGTTCGGTTGCTGGTAAATGTGGGTTATGCAATGCTATTGCAAAATCAATCCTCACAATTAAAAAATCAAAGTCTGCACGCACACCATATCCAAAACCGACAGCAACCTCTCGCCAAGAACTTAATTTCAGCACTGTTGGGTCATTAACAGAGATAGTATCATGTCTTCGATTCCAAATATTACCTGCATCTATAAATAACGCGCCTTCAAACATATCACTCATGTCAAAACGCCATTCGACATTCCCTTCCAATTTAATGTCTCCAATTTGCGTAATGGACGCATTTTCCTCTGCATATGTTTTATACGATCCTGGCGCCATGCTTCGTGCCGCAAAGGCCCGAATATCATTTGAACCTCCAGCAAAAAAGGCATATTCATAAGGCATTGAAAGCGAATTATTTCTCGCTATGCCAACTCCTACAAGCGCCCGATAAGCAATTTGATGTTTCTTATTAACATGTTGTTTCGCAATATATTGCCCTTCCAATTTCACAAACTCACTATAAGGCACATCAAAAAACGTCTTCAATCCTATGTCATTCACTCCTACTTTCGAAAAACCTTTATCTAATAATCCATTATAGATAACAGGTGTAAGTAATATACCCGTCATAGAGGCTCCTAGCTTTGCATCATGAAGATGTTTTTTTCTTCTTCTATTTGCATTGAGATTACTATAATGAAATGTAAAGTTTGTGATTGTTGCCAAGTGATCGGCATAAGCGTTTAGCAAAAATGGATTATTCAAATTTTCAAGCTGTGTTTGAAAAACGTCGGTTTTATTGAGGTTAACATAGTTAATTCCCACACCCGTTATTTCTAGCTCAAAGGTTTTTGGAATTTTAAAGTTGAAATTTAGGTCTCCGTTAAATGATACTCGGCTAAATTCTGTTCGTTTTTGATAATTCCCCCCAACCTCAATAACGGTTTTTGGATAGCCCCTTTTTGATCCTGTTTTTCTTAAAAAACGATCTATTCCTAAAAGCTTTGGTACAGAAAAGGTGAGTTTTGGTCCAATTTCAAACGTGTTTAACTTCCAAATACGGTGTTCATCTCCTTGCTGCCCCACAATAAGTGGTTGAGATTCTACTCCACCAATCAAACTGATCTCTAATCGTTGTGCTTTTTTTAATAAATTTTTGTGCGTATAACTCAACTGCCCTTCTATCCCCAAAAAGCCGTTTGTGTTAGTGACACGGGGAGCTGCCATAAAAGATTGTGCTTCATTAGGAATCAAATCATATTCAACATTTACCCAACGCCCTTGCTTGTCTTCAGGATCTATATTTACATGCACAGCAATGCTTGAAAAAACACCCAGATTGAAAAGTGTACGATAACTCATCTCTAAATAGCGGTCCTGATAATAGCGTTGTTTTCCACCAACGTGAGCCATGTCCTTTTCTAAAAAATTTTGTTTGTCAAGCAAATGAGGATTAACTCTTGGAAATTCATTATAAAGAAAAAGTCCTTCTCCTGTCGCTTCCAGATTTAAAGTGTCTAACAATGGAAATTTCCCATCTATTTGGTAATCCGCATTTATTGTATCAGGAAAGAATAACCCTGCGGCAGCAAATGAATCACAACGTACTTTGTACTTTTCAAAATTATTGAACGAAAATTGATTTGGATTATGAATATTGAATTGCACACTTCGAATTTTGTAGGAATAAAACGGAATTTTAACCACTGTTTTATTACTGTCAGCATCAATATCATTTATCAATTTATCTTTCACGAAATAGGTTACATCTGCTTGTAAATTGCCAACTGTTGTGTCTGCTAAAAAGCCTATTTGGTTCTTACTAAAACCTAACATTGCCACATAATTTCTATAATGTTTTGCCAATCGTTCTCTCTCCAGATCCAATAAATACTGATCTAATAAATCACCTTCGTGAACAATTTCGCCTTCCTTTTGCACCAATTCATTATAACCTTTCAAAACCTTTGTTTTAAAAGACACTGTGTCAAGAATCACATTTCTTATTCGGTATGGTGCTTGTGGAACAATATAAAAATGTAACTCTGCCTTTTTACCATCATAAAAAACAGAATCTTTAACTTGTGCACCATAATATCCTTTTTTAACCAAGTACAATTCAACTTGTTTTCGAGATTTTTGAATCTTTGATGTGTCTAATAAAATGGGGGCTTGTCCAAAAATATTTAAATACTTATCTCGCCAACCTAACTGTGCCTCTTTTTCCCGAATAACCTTATGCTTATAGGTTTCCTCATCCTTTTTTTCTGCTTTTTCAATCCTACGCAGGTTTACTTTATCTTCTTTGTCTAATCGTTTTTGGTTCTTTTCCTGATATTTGTGTTTTTTTTCTGCGACTTGCTCTTTATGCTTTGTTGTATCAATACGATTGTACATGAAAAGCTTTAACGGTGAATTGGGTTGCGGCTTTATTAATGAAGTCAATTCAGATGACTCAATAATTGAATGTCCATTAACCCAATTGGTATCAGTCTTGTTTGTTTCGGCAAAATGAACTTTATTTTTTTTCAACAAATAATCTCCGTCTTGCACATACTTCGTTTGCTTGCAACTAAAAATTGTTAGCATTAGAATGCAGACATAGAGGGTTAATGTTATTTGCCTATTCATTAAATAATTTAACTTTACGAAAAAGATTTAAGCAAGATAATGTCTTTATCGAAGAATGAAATAAAATTAGTCAAATCACTGCAGATAAAAAAATACAGAGATTTGAATCGTCTATTTGTAGTAGAAGGTGTAAAATTAGTGCGTGAATTAATTGAACAGTCTCATTTCAAAATTGATGGTATTTTTTATACGAAAGACTTTGATGAACGCATTCCGTCGCATATCCACTCATTTGAAATTTCGGATAATGAATTGGAGCGAATTTCAGGTTTAAAAAACCCTAATCGAGTATTGGCTGTTGTTAAATATCCTACCGAAACACCGATTGATTTGGATGAAGATAACCTTGTGCTGATATTAGATAATGTTAATGATCCAGGGAATTTAGGTACGATTATTAGAACAGCTGATTGGTTTGGTATAAAACAAGTTATAGCCTCCGTTGCAACAGTAGATTTGTTTAATCCTAAAGTTATTCAATCTTCAATGGGAGCTGTATATCGCGTTAGGTTTTATCGTACCAAATTAACTGAAGCCGTGCAAGAATTAAAGGCAAATGGATACGAAGTGGTTGGGGCGGCGTTGGGCGGCGAAAACTTATATCAAACTGCATTTCAGAAAAAAACAGCTTTAGTAATGGGCAGCGAATCACACGGAATTTCTCCAGAATTGGTTCCTTATATTTCTAAAATGATTTTAATTCCTCAATTTGGAGAAACAGAATCTTTAAACGTAGCCATGGCTAGTGGTATAATTCTTTCGCATTATAAAAGAGAGCAAACGGCAACCGATTGATCCGAATATAAGTTATAGAACCTTGAAATTATTGCTATTTTATTCTTTTAATAAACGAACTGCTTTCAAGATATTCGTTTTGCTGCATTATAACAAACCCAGCCTTTTCAAAAACATGAATTGATGCCTCATTTTCTTTAACAACCCAGGCTTTAATAATTTCGATTTCCTCAATAGTTCTCAATTGCGATTCAATCATTCCAAGGGTTTCTTTTCCATATCCTCTCCCCCAATGTTCTTTTCCAAATGAAAAACCTATTTCGCATTCCTCAATACTGTTTTTATTCTTGATTAACAGCAAGGTACCAATAAGTTCATCATTTGACTTACTGATAATTCCTAATCGTTTTCTAAAGATATCCCCTTCCTTCAAGGATTGATTTGCAACCATTTTGTACGCATCTTCAATTTGACTCATTGCTGCACTCCCTCTAAATTGCATTGCTTTGGCATCAGAATAAATACGAAAAAGAACCTCAGCATCCGAAGCCAATAATTCTCGGGTTTTTAACCTCTCCGATTCAACGTTTGCATTTTCAAACATATTAATTCCACATCCCGTTTGATTCGGTCAGAATAATAGGTTTACCATCTGTAATTACGATCGTTTGTTCGTGCTGTGTTACAAAACCGCCTTTGTTTCCAACTAACGTCCAACCGTCATTTAATTCAAGTGCAATTGTTGATTTTGTTGAGATAAAAGTTTCAACGGCTACTGTAGTGTTTTTTCTAAACCTTTCTCGGTTAGATCTAACTCGGTAATTTAAAATATTTTCAGGCTTTTCGTGCAAACTTCTTCCAACACCATGTCCCGCAAGGTTTTTAATCACTTTAAATCCTGATTTTTTTGCTTGCGTTTCAATCAAATGTCCAATGTCTGCTATTTTAACTCCTCCTTTAATACTACTAATTGCTTTGTGCAAAATATTTTTAGAAGCATCTACCAAAGGTTGATGGTTATGAATATCTTTTCCAAGCACAAAAGAACCTCCATTATCAGACCAAAAGCCGTTTAATTCAGCGGAAACATCAATATTAATTAAATCACCCTCTTTCAATATTTTTTTCTTAGATGGAATTCCGTGTGCGGCTTCTTCATTTACACTAATACAAGAATATCCAGGAAAGCCATACGTTTCAAATGGAGCAGATTTAGCCCCATAACCTTTTAAAAGACTTCCTCCATATTCGTCCAATTCTTTAGTTGACATGCCTACTTTGGCATATTCCTTCATTAGTCTCAGCGTTGTTCCAACAACCTCACTAATTTCTTTCATTCCTATTAATTCGGACTCTTTTGTAATTGACATTTTTGTTTTTTTTTGTGACTGCTAAGATTTTGGCGCGATTAATGCAAAATTAAAAATACTTATCATTTGATTTTAACCTAGTTTTTTTTCGCTTAACAATACAACGTTATAAATACCAGAGCAAGCAGACTAAAAGCTTTTTAAACAAGGTGTTTACTGCTCATTTTTCTTCAATTAAAATGTAGTTCGGGGTGAAACATCCAACCTGCACAAATAATTGAATTTAGATCTTCAGAATATTCAAAAAGCATCTTAGATTTATTTTCAAATTCTAAATATATGGTCTCTACCTTTTTGTATTTTTCATATTGAAGTTGCTCAATTTGCAAGGCTTTCTCCATTTCCTTTAAAGTTATTCCGTGTCTAAATAACCAAGTGTCGATAATCACTTCTTTTTCAAAAAAACCTTCGTAGGTGTTTTTGTAGCTATATGAATCATTTTGAAAAGCCGACAGTTTGTAGGTTTTACTAGAATCAAAAAATTTTATAAACCAAAACTCATAGCTGTCATAAGTTAAAAACTTTACATTATACTTGTCATTAGGATCAGACTCACTGTCACAAACACCTACTGGTTCACCCAATATTTCAATAACTTCATTTATCGTATTGCCAAGTTGTATTTCGCCAAACCGCCCCTTTGTAAATAGGTCCTTGAGGTTTATTATAGTTTTACCCATTTAGTAATTATTCTTCTCTTTTAAACATTTTTTCAAAAGCATCATAAACCGCTAAATGCAATACATCTCCATGGTTTTGTTTTTTAAAGAACTGGAAAGAGAGTTTAACATTTTCGTAATTACGCTTCTTTATTTTTTTGTACAAAGCCTTAGCATCTCGTTCCATTATTCGTCCTTCTTTACCAACTCCAACATAAATTGACTTTTTTGAAGTGAATACAGTTGGTTCATAACTGAGAAGAGATTGATTATCCCACCACAAACTAGGACTTACAATTACATAATTATTGAACAAATCTGGTTTTTTAAATAAAATTTCAGTTGCTAAGAGCCCACCAAGAGACTGCCCAATAAGTGTTTTAATTGAATTTGTTTTATAATTACTCTCAATTATTGGTTGCAATTCTTTTTCCATAAATCGGATAAAACTTTCAGACTTACCTGTAGTGGGAAAATCTTTTTTATCCTTTTCAATTGTTGTAGGGAAAGTAAAATCTCTTTTTCTATCCACATTAGATACGCCTACAACAATGGATTCTTCAATGATATTAATCCATGAGAATGAGCCAAATTGTACAATACCTGAAATATGAATAAAATCCTCATCAATTGAACCATCTAATAAATAAATGACGGGATATGTTTTTGCAGAATCCTTATTGTATCCATTAGGGAGGTATATATTTATTTCCCTATTCTCATCCAAAATTTTTGATTTAAACGCTATTTTTTCTCCAATTGCTAACGCTTCTTTTTTACTTAACTCTATTTCACTTTGTGCATATAACTGCCCGGTAAATACTAAGAAAATAAAGCCTAATAATATTTGATTAATTTTCATTTGTTTTTCTAATTGGGTTAATACTTAAGTAAAGTTAGCCATATCTGCTATAGTAAGTTCATTTTAGACGTTACTATTCATTTGCTTGTAAAGTACCGTAACAAAATGTTTTTGAAGAATCTTGACCGATACCATTTTCAAGCACAACAAAACTTTTAACGTCTACTTCGTCCAAAATTTTTCCTCTGAAATAAATATGCGTTGAATCTCGAGCGTATCCTTGGGTCAAATTTTCAAACTCTTTAAAAATTGAATTGTGAATTCTAACACCTCTGAAATAAACATTTTTTATATCCAATGCATATTCATCACCTACATATTCAAAAGTAACTGGGTCAGCATCTTTAATTATATATTCTGTGCAATGGCAATTCCCCCAATTGCTACCGTCAATACAGATAGTTTGAAGCGGATAAAGCACATGATTTTTATCCTTAGCATATTTTGTTCCAGAGAGTACTTTGAATGATTCAAAATCAACCTTTTTAAGCGGGTAAGAATTGTGAGCGACCTCTCCACAATACACTTCATTATCAAGCACAAAATAATCACCAGATTTTTCTGACTCTTCCAATTTCAACCAATAAATAGAGTCAGAACTTAAATCCTCCAAAACAGGTATTTCATATGTTCGCCCTCCACAACTAGGAATTAAAGTCATTAAAAGGAATAAAACTAAATTACTCCATATAAAAATGAAGTTGAACTTATTCTTCGTCATCTATTCGCCTAAAATGAATATATGGATTATCTCCTTCGCCGTAAAGATACCAAGTATATGGATCATACCAATCGTCTGGTATTAATTGAAGTTCTGTACCGTTATAGCTCAGAAAATACTTTCTCATTTTATCGTCAGTCAACATTT
>CAKZPK010000156.1 GCA_937139035.1 uncultured Crocinitomix sp.
AGTTTATTACAATGCTACATTCGGAATCATTCAAATGGATCAAAAAAATGGAGATATCTGGATTTTGCATCTCTAACTTAATTTAGAAATGAGTGAATTTAAGGCCACATTCTTAGGAACTGGAACCTCACAAGGTATACCTGTAATTGCTTGCAATTGTGATGTGTGTTTATCTCAAGATTTAAAGGATAAACGCTTGAGAACCTCATTGATGTTAACCATTGATGGAAAAAACATAGTAATTGATACTGGGCCTGACTTTAGGCAACAAATGCTAAGAGAGGGCGTGCAGAATTTAGAGGCAGTGCTTTATACACATGAACATAAAGATCATATTGCGGGAATGGATGATGTGCGTGCATTTAATTATAGAACGCAATCTCCAATGGAAATTTATGCATCTGACCTAGTAGAAATTGGGTTGAAAAAAGAATTTCATTATGTGTTTGGTGATTTTAAATATCCAGGAATTCCGCAAGTAAACCTAAACAAGATAGGGGATGAGCCATTTACGGTTATTGGAGAAAAAGTAATTCCAATTAACGTATTACATTATAAATTGCCTGTTAAAGCTTTTCGTATTAGAGATTTTTCTTACGTTACAGACGCTAACTATATTGCAGAGGAGGAAATGGAGAAACTAAAGGGATCGAAGTATCTGGTGATAAACGCCTTGCGAAAAACAGAGCATATTTCACATTTTACATTGGATCAAGCGTTGGAAATCATTGAAAAGATAGGTCCAAAAAAGGCCTATTTAACACATTTAAGCCATTTAATGGGCAAACATGAGGATGTCGTGAAAGAACTACCCGCAAATGTGGAGGTTGCGTTTGATGGCTTAGCAATAGATTTGAATGAAGTTTAAGGGAATTGTCATATTCTTAATTATAGGCGTATTTCTAAGTACTATAGCGTATATCCTACTTCAAACCAAACGAGCTTCATTTATTTATAGTGATTATGGTGTTGCAATCCCCCCGGAATATCCCATTATAGGTATGGATATTTCTCATCATCAAGGAGAGATTAACTATGAAGAAACCATGCAAATGGGAACCGCAAAGGATAGTATTCAGTTTGTTTATATTAAAGTGACAGAAGGCACTAATTTTTTAGATTCTAAATTTGATGAAAATGCCGAGGGTTTTGCAGCGCATGGTATGAATTATGGGTTTTACCATTATTACCAACCGGATGCCTCAGCGGAAAAGCAAGCGTTGTTTTATTGCGAAACGATTAAGCGTTATAATTTTAAGCTTATTCCTGTGGTTGATATTGAAGTTATAGGTAATCAGAGTAAATCTAGGTTGGTTGATTCATTAACAGTATTTATTAACCGTGTTGATGAAATATTGGAGTCACGCCCAATGATTTACACCTACGTTTCTTTTTATAAAGATTATTTGCATAATACGAGCTTGGATACTGAGTTGTATTGGTTGGCTTCATACAATCGTAAAAATCCATATATGGATATGCCTAATGCTCTTATTTGGCAATTTACAGAGCGAGGTAATGTGAATGGTATATCTACAAAAGTTGACTTGAATGTTGCTAAATCTAATTTTAAGGAGAAAGTATTAAGGATTCGATAAAATCTAGTTAGGTTGTTTCTATTAATTGAATACGCTAAATTGCTTTGACTAGTTGTTTTGTAGCGGTAAACTGGACTTTATACTTAGTCCCCGTTTTTGAATTGTGAAAATTGAATAGAAAAGGGGAGCGGCTAGCAACGTCGAAATGATACATACAATAACCCAAAACCTATGAAAAGATACCATTCTGTCTACGCCGCTGCGCTCCCCTCTCGTTTTTAGACGTACTTTAATAAAGTACCTTACATAAAAAGTAAGTTATATACTATATAACGTATAAATACCTAGAATATTTTAAGAAGTGATAAAAAACTATTGGAAAAAAAAGAAGGGAGCACATTGAACGTAGAATTTTCATTAACCCAAAACTTATGAAAAAGTAATATCTACTAAGAAACCAAGTGCTCCCTATTCTTATATATTTTGAAACGGGATGATCAATACATGTTGTAAAAAGAAGGAGCGAGTAACTTTTCGAAGAATTCTTCATTAACCCAAAACTTATGAAAAAGTAAAATATTACTATCTCCTACTCTGGCTACTCACTCCAATCATTAAATACTTTAAGTTCAAACCGTTGTTTAAATCTGAGACAAAGTTAAGCAAACTATTATATTATCGTTAAGCTTAAATTATCTTTTTTTATTCTTTTCGACAAAAGGTGTCTTTTACTTCCCCAAATGTACGAATTTTTTCGATATAAAAATAAGTGTTAATACTTATAATTAGGTATAAATACCTAGGGCGGTTAAAAAAATAATGGATTTATCTAAAATCGATAAAAAACACTGAATTAGTAGATTGTGCGTGAACCCTTTGTTATTCAGTGTTTTGACACTTTTTTGCTTGTAAACTAAAAAAGCCCTGACATTTATTGTCAAGGCTTTTTATTCGAATTTTTTTGAAATATTCTATTCAGCTGGAGGATTATCGCCATTTTCTGGGTTAGAAAGCGGAAATAACTTTTCGTCCTCTTCATGTCCTGTCAACTTATCAATGATCTCTTCTAATTGACCTATGCTTACTTGTTTGTATATAATCTTTTTGTCTTTGTCTAAAATAAATATACGTGGAGTAGAGTATACGTCCCATGTGTCAGCGTAATTTAAACTTTGAAGTGTTGTGTGTTCACGAAGTAACTTCGTTAAATCTCTTTGGTTGTTTGTTGTGTCAGTCGCAGCTTTGTATACTTTTGGAGTAACCCCAACATTATAGAATGTTAGTTTATTGTCTACGATAAACTTTTTCCACTTTCCGAATTCTTCACCGGTCGCTTTTCCTATGGCATAAACTTCAACATTTCTTGGTTTGAATTTTTTATCATATAAAGTTTGAAGTTTAGGTGTTATCTTTTTACAATGTCCGCAATTTGGATCCCAAAAATATAATACGGTATAGTCTGCATCAATGTCGTAAGTACTAATCCAATTTGTTTCTGTTGAATCAGGAAGGATAATTGGAATTGAAGGATTACCTACAATTGTAGGACCAATTTTATCAGCACGGTTACATACCTTTTCTGTATTTTCTGGAGTCATCCAGTACGCAATATTGTTAGGTTCGCAATAGTAAGTTTTTGCCATGAAATAAAATACTTTATCCATTCCCATAATTTGAGAGGTCTCGTATTTATTTGTAATATGATGAACTACGTATTGAAACACTTTGTTATTTTGATCTACAGGATCAGTTTGGCTAATTAATTTTTTAGCGTAGTGGAAAACCGAATCTGGAATTTGAATAACACCTTTCATTGAAAAGTATCGATCTAATTTATTATGAAAAACAGGAGTGTTAACTGTTCTATAATCTTTCAAATTAACATTGTCCCAATAATGGTTTACATAGTAGTTATAGACAAAGTTAGAATCTGTAATATTACCATCTTCATCTCTTGGGTGATCTGGTAACTTAGGATCAATAGTCATGTTTAACATCAAACCAACAAATTTATCAGAATGGTTTTTGATAATATCTTGTTGCATTTTCACCACATCATCATTGATTTGGTTAAGTTGTTCTTTGTATTTGGCTTTTTCTTTTTCAGTAGTCTCTGGCAACTTTAATTTAGGACCAATAGCTTTACTTTCTTTTCGCTTTTCGGTCATATAGTTCATATAATCAAAGAAAAGTTTGTTGTTCAACGATTTTTTCACTTCGATTCCAGTTACAGGATCTTCAATGTTTTTAATGCGAATATCAACTACTTCGTTGTCAATAATAAAATCAAACGGTTTACCGTTTGGTAGAATGATAGCATAAAGTCCTCCTCTGTGTTTGTTTCCTTCAAATTGGACAATACCATCTTTAGATTCTGTGGTATCAGCATAATACAGTTTGTCACCAAAGTAGCGCGCCAAATAAAATGTTGTGTCCGAAACATCTATAGTTATTTTGACAGGTTGCGAAATTGCAGCTACGTCAGATTGTGCCTGTGTCGTAAATACAGTTATTAACGAAAAAAGAAAAATTAAATACTTCATAATAGTTTTAATGTTACACTCTAAATTTAAAGGACAGACGAAGATAAAACATCTTAGGTTATTTGTTTAACAAAAAATTAACGTTTTTATGCATCCCCTAATTTATTGACAGTTTTTTTAATGTTTAAATAGTTGGATACTATAAATAGTCCAAAACATAGAATTGCAACGGCAATAGTAGTGGTTAAACTCGAACCTTCTGTATTAATACCATTGTCTTCTAACCAAGTATTAACAACTATAATTTTTACAAAAAACATAATTGCAATGGCCGAAACAGTAATAATACCGAAGGTAATACTCAATTGTTTTATAAAAGTGTTAATAATACTCTTAATTGAGTAGCCAAGTCTTAATAGCGTTTTTATTTCATAAGACGCCTTGCTTAATACTAACTGCGAATATTGTACAAACCCCAATAAGGATAGCAGCATAATTAATACAGAGGCTATACCAAAGATGCCGATAACAACCGCAATAATTGTTTTGATTTTAGCAACGTCAATCGCTGATTTATTAATGTCTAGGTTCATTTCATCCATTAGGTCATCTAGTTCACCATAACTGTCGTCCTTTGTGGTGATGAACACCCTAGAAGGATTTTTAATTTGTCCATTTCCATAAATTCCATTGGCATGTGTTAAAAACGCTTCAGGAACTAAAATAGAACTGATTTTATGCGAAAATCCAACTACTCGACCAATCATTTGTGTTTTTTTACCATTACCGTCAATATAAATGGTAAGCCTTGCAGCCATTAAAAGTTCTTCCGAAATTTGATTCATTCCTTGGCTTTGTGCAAAACCATAGTTAATAATCATGATGAAATCACGAGGCAATACAATTGGAATAAATTCACTTTCCTCATTCCAATCCCAGTCTACATTTATATCCATAAATCGATTTGGAATGGCTTGAAAAAACATGTCTGCATAAAAATGCGGTAAACCGTCTCCTTCAACCTCCGAAATTCCTACTTTAAAATCTGCAGATTTAAATGGTGCAACATCTGTAATGAATTCTTTATCCTCTAAGGATTGAATATCCTTTGGGCTAAATTCAGTTGAATTCATTCCTATTGAGGTTAATTTTGTTACTTTTTTTTGAATAACTACGGAGTTTGGTCCAAATAATTCCTCCTCATTAGAGTGGAAGGATTGTACATCCATAATTAATTGCAAGCTTAATAATAAAGCCGTTAAACCAATCAAAGCACCTGCTGTAGCAAATATGAACTGAAAGTTCTTGCTGTCTCTAAATAAAATCTTCTTCAACATAGCCTTAAAGTTTTAGTTCATGATCATAAGTAAAACCGTGGTAGCTGCCTAAACTTGTTAGCACAAATCCACCTCCGTTCAAATCTGTTTCTTTTTCAATTAAGTCAAGTGCGATTTTTGCATTTCCTTCATCTAAATGACTAAAAGGCTCATCCATTAATAACAACTCAAATGGCTGCAATAAAGATCGAATAATAGCTACACGTTGCTGTTGACCTAATGAAAGTGTACCGCATTTTTGTTCCTTTTTGTCACCAATGCCAAGCATCACTAACATGGTTTCAATTTCACTTTCATTTTTATGATTAGTCAATTGATTTTTTAAGATCAAATTTTCCCAAACGCTTAGTTCTGGAAAAAGTTGCAAGTCTTGAAAAATGGCACTTAGTTTTGTGCGGCGCAGTTCAATCCATTCATGAATTGAAAGCGTATTTATTGGTTTTTCATCTAGCAAAACAGTTCCAGTATAATCCTTTCTTAGTCCGTAAACGGTACTTACAAAGGTGGATTTTCCTTTACCACTACTTGCGTTTAACAATACTTTTTTTGGAAATTCTAACGAAAATCCACTTTTCCATACGCTAGAATCATCATGTTGATATTCTTTAAGCGGGAAAGGCATTACATTTTTAAATTCTAATTTCATCTGCACTGGTTTAATACTGTCTAAGAAGCAAATTTGCTGCCAAAAATGGAATAAGCTGATTGCAAGTCGATTAATTTAGGCATTGAATAACATTTCACTGTGTGGAATTCCATCTTCTAAATAATCCTTTCCAGTGGCAACAAAGCCGTGTTTAGCGTAAAAGCCTTTTAAATGAGTTTGAGCAGAAAGCCGAACTGTTTTTTCGTTCATCTCATCTTGAATAAAGCGCATGGTAGCTTCCATTAACGTATGCCCTAACTTCAAATGTCTTTTATCAATAGCACTAACAACACGTCCAACAGCGGTTTCTTTGTAAGCTACTCCAGGTTTTAGAATTCGTGTAGTGCCTATTATTTTACCATCTTCTTTAACAAGCAAATGATAAGCATCTTTATCTAGTCCATCTAACTCTTGATAAGGACAATTTTGTTCTATTACAAAGACGGCTATGCGCAAGGCAATTGTATCGTGAAATTCTTCTTTGGTAAGTTCAGAATAATGTTTGATTTCAGTTGTCATTGATTGGTATACTTTGATTAGACAAATATAACAGACTTGATTGAGTATCTTAAAACTACAGGGTTTGATTTAGAAAATTGACTAGAATTAATCTAATTGATTGGACAAACAACTATATTTAGCTTATCTTGAAAAGATAGAACAGCAATGATGGGCTGAAGGCAATATAAAAACTGTCGTTATTCAGTTAAAACAATAAAAAAATGGATAGAAACACAGCAATAATTTTCACTTCAGTTTTAACAGTGATTTACGTGCTATTGGTTTGGGTCGTCGGTTACTTTGGTCCTGGAGGGATGTTGTTTATGAGTGTGTTATATGTATTATTTATGCTGTTTTTAATTCCAAGTGTTTTTCCGAAGAAAAAGAAATAAAAGTTTGATTTTAGGTCATACTCAAAACTTATGTATCATGAAGTTATATATTTCACTCCTTTTTATTGTTCAACTATTTTCAACAGTTGTTTTTTGTCAGCAAGATAATGATTATAGAGACTTGTTAATTCTGTATGCAGACGGAGATTATAGTAATTGCCTTAAAAAAGCAAAAAAGTATATGAAGAAGAGTAAGTGTGCAAATGATGAGTTTCCATATTTGGTTTCTTCCGCTGCATATTTTAGTATCTCAAAAGATCAGCTTTATGATTTAGATTATCCCAATGCTTATTATTATGCAGTTGAATTTGCAGGCGTTGCATATCAAAAAATGAAAGAAACAAGTTCTTATGTTGATTTCAAAAACTCTTTTTTGCCAGATTTGGTAATGAGTGCAATAGAAGATGCTCGTTATGCAATGATTGATGCTGATAGTACCACTTTAAAAGAAGTTATAATAAGGATGGATCAACTTAATCAGTTCAATCCTGTCGATCCTGGTTTTTTATTAATAAAATCAGCCTATCAAAATCATTTAAAGGACAGTGTAGGAGCAAATGAAACTTATAAAAAAGGGATGGCACTTATGAATGGATTATCTTCAACTAAGAATATGCCTGAAACTGGAAGAGTTTCATTAAAATTAGGGCTGTTGTTGTGCGCTGATTATTATGCATGGAATAGACCTGAAAAAGCAAGAAGTATTTTAATTGAAGGGAAATTTTTATTTGCTGGTGATGAAGAGTATGAATATGCTTTGAATAATCTTAATTAGAAATTTTCTAACTATTTCTAAGCCGACTTTCCATGAATTAGAGTTTTTTGATGATCTCCCTTATATAATTAGTTCGGTCTCCAATTTCCATTTCTTTTAAATCATCAGGCCAAATTGCATCACCTACAATGACTTTAATAGAACCAAAACCTAATTTAAAGGGTTGTTTATTGGGCCATACTTTACGAGCTCCTTCAATTTTTAGTGGTAAAATTGGAACCTGAGCTTGTTCTGCTAAATGAAAACCTCCCTTTTTAAATGGGGCAATTTTACCATCTTTACTCTTTGTTCCTTCAGGAAAAATGATAATTCGTTTGCCTTGAGAGACAAGTTTACCCGCATGAGCAATGCTTTCTTTTGCTTTTAAGCGATCAGAGCGGTCAATATAAATCATTCCGTAAGCTTCAATATACCAACCCAATAAAGGAATTTTTCGCAATTCTTTTTTCGCAATGAAATAAGTGTAAAATGGCATTGTTTTAAACAAAACTGGAATATCGATAAATGAATTATGATTTCCCATAATTAAATAGCTCTGTTTTGGATCAATCTTTTCTATTCCTTCAATTGTTACGCGCGCACCAATAACGGGTAATACTACTGGAGCCCAGAAATATTTAGCTATCCAGGCCATTCCATCCTTCCACCGAACAATGTAAAGAAATCCACCAATCATTATGGCAATGAAGGACCAAATGCCGAAAATTAAAAGTTTGATGAAGGACAGTATTGCGCGCATGGGGATGTTATAGAGGTGAAATATAATTAAGAATTATGAAAATCCAATTGGTAATTCATCAATTGTTTAAAACTGTTCGATTGTTTCAATATAACTTTAAAGGCAAATAATGATTATTGAGGATCAACATCAATTGCCACACGAATAGATCTAAAATCATGATCAGAAAGGAAAATTTCAATCTTTTCTTTAATGATATTTTTTACTTTTTTTGGAGAGGCATCTCGTTCAAACTTGATACGAATGTTTTTAAGATAAAAATTACGTACTCTACCAACAGGAGGAACTTCAGGGCCTAAAACCCGATCCTTAAAAACATCTTGTAATTTTTTTGCTAAGATGGCAGAACCAAACTCGAGCGTGTCTTTATTACGGTGCTTTAACTTAATGACAATGATTCTAAAGAAGGGCGGATAGTGGAAGTTACGGCGTTCAATTACTTCTTGTGTATACATTCCAGTAAAATCATGTTCAATGACCTTTTGAATAATCCAATGGTTAGGATCATAAGTTTGAATGACAACTTTTCCACGTTTAGAACTTCTTCCGGCTCTACCTGCTACTTGTGACATTAAATGATAGGATCGTTCAAAAGCTCTAAAATCAGGGAAGTTAAGCATTTGATCAGCACTCATGATTCCAACAAGACCTACGTTGTCAAAATCCAATCCTTTAGTAACCATTTGTGTACCTATTAAAACATCAATTTCACGATTCTCAAAATCAGTAATAATGTTTTGATAAGCATTTTTTGCACGGGTAGTATCAAGATCCATCCGCTTAATGGTTATATCTGGAAAATAGATACTTAATTCATCCTCAATTTTTTCAGTTCCAAACCCTAACATTTTCAATTTTCGACTACCACAACCACCACAAGAGGAGGGAGGGGAAACAAAATATCCGCAATAGTGGCATTTTAGCACATTACTAGATTTATGATAGGTAAGAGAAACGTCACAATTTTTGCATTGTGGTGTCCAACCGCACATTTCACAAGACCAAACGGGGTTATATCCTCGGCGGTTTTGGAAAAGAATAACTTGCTCTTTATTTTCAAAAGCTTCCGTCATTTTCTCCATTAAAAATGAAGAAAAGTGAGACTTCATGGTTTTACGTTTCGTCTCCTTTTCAATATCAGCGCATAAGATCTCGGGCATTTGCACTCCACCAAATCTTTCAGATAAAGTAACCAAACCATATCTGCCCGCTTGCGCATTGTAAAATGATTCAATCGAAGGTGTAGCAGAACCTAGTAAAACTTTGGCTTTATATAAAGTACCTAATACAATGGCTGTGTCACGCGCATTATATCTAGGAGCAGGGTCATATTGTTTAAAAGAGTTTTCATGTTCTTCATCAACAATTACCAACCCTAAATTTTGAAAAGGTAAAAAAACGGATGAACGCGCTCCAAGTATTATTCTAAACTGATTAGGATCGTTAGTTAAAACTTTGTTCCAAATTTCAATTCTTTCATTCTGATTAAATCGACTATGATAAACTCCAACCAAATCACCGAAGTATTTTTTTAGTCGAGAAATTAGTTGTGTTGTTAATGCAATTTCGGGTAACAAAAACAACACTTGTTTGCCTTGTTTTATTTGCTCAGTAATCAACTTGACATAAATTTCAGTTTTACCAGAAGAAGTTACACCATGTAACAAAACAATGCCTTTGTCCTGAAAATGCTCTTTAATTTCTACATACGCCTGTTCTTGTGCTGGAGCAAGTTCTTTAATTTCAATTTCATCATCATTTGAAGATCCTAAGCGAGATATTTCCGCAGAAAAAATTTGAATCAATTCTTTTTTCGCCAAAGTCTTT
>CAKZPK010000157.1 GCA_937139035.1 uncultured Crocinitomix sp.
GAAGCGAATAACGTACAAGTTGTTGCTGGAAACAATACACAAGAAATTAGTGTGGCTGATTATGAAACTGGAAGCTACATTGTTCAAATTCAGTTAGGTGAAGCTATTATTACTTCTAAATTAGAGGTGATTAAGTAATAACCTAATTCTTTCTTACTTATTCGAAAGGCGCGTTTTTCAACGTGCCTTTTTTTTGTTTCTTAACTTTTTTGTATCCGCAATATCAATGCAACAACTTAACTCTTAAACTTCTTCTTCCACTCTTTGGTATCCTCCTGCATTTGTCGAATTAGATCTTCTGCACGTTTATGTGCTTTCTCTTGCTGTTCTTTAATAAAGTCGTTCTTCTCCTCTTTTAGCTTTTGTTGCTTTTCAATCAATTTTGCGACTTCACCCACATCAGAGTTATTTTTCATTAGTGGCAACACTTGCGAATTAAAATGTGCACTGTTTTTATTAATTTGATCAGCCAATTTTATAATCTCCCATAATTGCGCTTGCATAAAGGTTTCATACTTTTCAATGTCATCAATTTTCAACTCATTTTTAAGTGTTTTAAAATGAGTTTTTGACACACGGATATAAGCATTTGCTGTTTTTACAACATCCATTACGTTTCGTTGAATTAATTCTTCGCGTAAAGAATCTTTATATAACATAACTGCATGTTTCGCATGAAAATCTACCAAACTATCTACCTCCCCAATAATTTCATTGTTTGAATATGTTTTAAAGCGAATAAAACCTGCGTTAGCATTGAGCAAATAATCTATGTAACGCACATCTGTTAAGGCTGAAATATAACTGCTTTTTGAACGCTCATCCGTCTGTTGTTTTTTTATTTCTTCTAACAACTTAAACTGAACCTGCATGGAATCACGCCAAGGGTTAATATATTCGTCCTTTAAACCTTCGCGTGGTTTGTAATAATCGAAAGCCGCAGGATATTTATCCTCCATCTTTTCAGTCATTTCTTCTAATCGCTCAATATTAGTCTCAATTCGTTCAGAATTAGATTTAATATACGAGATTAACTTATCGTTTTCGGCTTCAATTTTTCGAATAAACTTCCCATTCTCTTTATCTGCAGTTTTTGCCAAAGCATACTTTTCTTTGTCAAACGTTCTACGGTTTTTGTAAAGATTTTTTTCAAACACCTTATACAATTTCGCATATTTAATGATTGTATCATTTACAGCTAACAAAGCCGGGTATTTATCTTCCGTTATTTCATAAATACTACCGCGTGCAAATTTCTGTAATTTTTTCCCATTTACTAAAACCATAAAATTATAGTAATTAATCGCCTTAACTCCTGGATTGTATGGGTTATACTTAAATCCATCTTCTCCATTTAAGATATATTGATGCAAAAAATCGCGCGAACGAAATAAATCAATCCCTTGTACATAATCTTGTTGACTAGGGCGCTCTGTAGTCAGCAAGTTTTTTAAACTGTCTTTGGTCAAAGAAAAATCCTCAATATCAATATAATCATCACGCAGCTGCCAAATAGGGTTCACGGGTAAATGATCCAATAAAAAAGTATCTGTATTAATTAAAAAGAACTCCGTAGTAGGATCTTGAACAAAGCCTATCTTATCTTTATATTTCGGTTTATTGTCATACTCCTCTCTTCTTTCCTCATCTTCTTCATCTCTTTCAATTTCAACCTCTTCTCGCTTAACTTCATTTTTGTATAACCTTAATGGAATAAGGTATTTTTTTTCTTTATATGGTTTTCGGTCAATAGGTTCTCTTCCAATATAACCTGCATCCCAAGCCGGATCTGCCAAACTCCATTCTCCATCCAGTTTCATTGCAATCCATGAATGCTTTATTTCAACCACTGTGTCCCCAGGGCTCCAAGCAACATCATGCACATAACCAGTAACGGTTTCATTTTCTATCCGCGCATAATCTAACATGGCTTTCATTAACTCTACAAATCCATCACCCAACGCTTTTTTAGATTTTAAAACCACAGTGGGATCAACTCCAACAAAATACTTTTCGCTGGACAATTCATTGTAATTAAACTGAATATTTGATGTAATCCAGGAATGAATGGCAGTTGCTTTGTCTTTTTGGGATATTTTTCCTGCTGTTAGGTAATCTGTTAACAAAGGAATTGAGCGTTGTATTTTGCGTGGAATTTTATCCTCCTTCGCAAACGTTCCAATACTCAAAGTAATGAATAGGGTTAATAAGATGAATCGCATTAAAAGATGTTTTTGTGAATTTAATCGTTTTAAATAACTGATTATAACTTTTTTTTAATTTTTTTACAATTTTAAATAGGGGTATTTCGTTTGGTCAACGTCATCATACAATGATGACGCAAAAACATATAAATAAAATGACAAAAAAATTGCTTTTACTCACCATACTTTTTTTTTCTGGCATGGGTGCCAATGCACAAAAAAGTACAATTAGTGGCTATTTAAAAGATGCAAAAACGGGCGAAGCTTTAATTGGTGCCCGAGTCTATATAGACTCCTTGAAAACTGGTGCTGTAGCCAATATTTATGGTTTCTATAGCTTAACGTTAGATAATGGAACCCATGATATACTCTTCTCCTATGTAGGAAAAGAACCAATGAAAACGCGAGTAACATTGGATGAGGACATGGAGTTAGACATTAATTTAACTCCAATTAGCGATTTAGCAACAGTAGTTGTAACTGGTCAAAAGAAGGAGCAGGAAACGACAGAAATGAGTACCGTTCACCTTTCAATGGACAAAGTAAAAGCACTACCTGTTTTATTGGGAGAACGTGATATTATAAAAACGGCTCAATTGCTACCCGGCATCCAGTCAGGCAGTGAAGGTTCAAGTGGAATATATGTACGAGGAGGTGGACCAGATCAAAACTTAATTTTATTAGATGGTGTTCCTATTTATAACGCCAATCACTTATTTGGTTTTTTCTCTGTCTTTAATGCAGATGCCATTAATCAGGTAAAATTAGTTAAGGGTGGTTTCCCTGCCGAATATGGCGGTCGTTTATCTTCTGTTATTGATATTAGAATGAATGAAGGGGATATGAAAAAAATTCATGGAGAAGGAAGTGTAGGAATCATTTCATCAAAACTAATGCTAAACGGTCCTATTATTAAAGACAAAACTTCTTTCATGATTTCTGCACGAAGAACTTATGTGGATATTTTAGCTAAACCATTTATCGCAATGGCGAATAAAGTGAATAGTCCAGACGGTGGTGACAAAGTATCTGGTGGTTATTTCTTTTATGATGTTAATGCTAAAATCAATCATATTGTAAATCCAAATAACAGAATTTATTTTAGTGCTTATTTAGGAGATGATAAGTTTTATGTTGATCAACAATATCAATACACAAACGGTTCTGACAATAAAACCTATGTTGAACAAGTAAAGGGGAATATTAAATGGGGGAATAAAATTATGGCGCTCCGTTGGAACCATAAATTTGGACCTAAATTATTTGCTAATACCACTATAAACTTTAGTGATTATAAATTTGTAACAGGCTTTGGATTAAAAGGATTTGAAGAGGGGAAAGAAAATGAAGCCTTTGACAACTTCTCATTTGAATATCTTTCAGGAATTACAGATTGGGGAGGAAATATGAATTTCTACTACTATCCTGCTCCTAAACATGAAATTCAATTCGGATTTGGAGAAACATACCATACATTCAAACCAGGAGTAAACCAATTAAACTTTAATTCTAGTGGCGAAGCTTTAGATACTACCTTCGGATCACCTAGAACCTATGCGCATGAATTTTATGCATATGTGCAAGACGATTTTAAAATTGGAGAAAGATTTATGGCAAATGTTGGAGCACATTTCTCTAACTTTTATGTTCGCGAAAAATTATACAATTCATTGCAACCAAGAGCATCCATTAACTTTAAGTTAGACGAGAAATCTTCTCTTAAAGCGTCTTATGCAAAAACTACACAGTTTATGCACCTACTAACTAATACCTCAATTGGACTTCCTACTGATCTTTGGGTTCCAGTTACAGACAGTATTCCTCCACAACAAGGAAACCAAATTGCTTTAGGTTATACACGCGAATTACCTAAGGGCTTTAGAATTGGAACAGAGGCCTACTACAAAACCATGGATAACTTGATCGAATATAAAGAAGGAGCAAGTTTTGTCGGAACAAATCAAAATTGGGAAAACATTGTTGAAACTGGTGATGGATACAGCTATGGTGCAGAGTTTTTATTTGAAAAGAAAACAGGAAAAACCACTGGATGGATTGGCTATACACTATCATGGACCAATCGTAAATTTGAAAATTTAAATAATGGTGAAGAATTTCCTTACCGTTATGACAGACGACATGATGTAAGTTTTGTTTTAACGCATAAGTTTAACGACCACATAGACATAGGTGTTGTTTGGGTTTATGGAACAGGAAACGCTATTACTTTAGCCTTGCAAAAATACAACTCATTAGGTGACAATGATTTTGGAGGAACAGAAGTTAATCATATCGCTGAGCGAAATGGATATAGAATGCCTTCTTATCACCGACTAGATTTAGGAGTAAACCTTCACAAAGAGAAAAAATGGGGTGAAGCAACCTGGAGCTTTGGTTTATACAACGCTTATAATAGAAAAAACCCATTTTATTTAGACTTTGGATATTTGAAAAATGGAAACGAAAAAGTGTTGAAGCAAATTAGCCTCTTCCCCGTTCTTCCATCAGTTAGTTATAGCTTTAAATTTTAAAACATGAAAAAGATAATTGTATGTTTTGCAGCCCTAGTACTATTCATGGCTTGTGAAAAAGAAATTCCGTTAAAACAAGAAGAAAGTGAACCGAGAATTGTTGTAAATGCCATTTTTTCGGCTGGAGACACAATTTGGATTAATTTGAGTGAAAGCCGTGATGTGCTTTACGATCAATTTTTACCAAACATAGAAAATGCTACCGCCAAACTATTAGATGCAAATGATAATGTATTGGCAGATTTTACGCATGTTACCAATGGAAGGTATTATTGTGCAGACCCAACACCTGTAGCGGGAACAACCTACGGTTTACGTGTTGAAGCAGCAGGATTCAAAACTGTAACAGCATCTGCAGAAACACCAAGCATTATTGCTCTAAGCTCTGTAGATACAATGTCAGTTGGAGAGCAGGTTGAATTTAACCTCAGTTTTACTGATGATGCTAGTCAAGACAATTTTTACGGTGTTTCTATTGTTTACCACACATATGTTGACGGAGGAATGGGAGAAGAGATTCTAAGCTCTAATCCATACTTTTCAACCAAAGAGATTTTTGTAATTAATGGTGAGCCAGACATTGATGGAACACGTTATGCAATGGAGTTCTTCTTTTCTGACAGTGGCTTTAATGGTCAATCTATTAACTTTACTGGAAGACAGTATGTTTGGGGAAGTGATGGTATTGAATATTTCGTAGTAGGTTTAAAAAGCTTAAGCGAAGATTTGTATAAATACAAACTCTCCTACTCTAAATACTCAGATGCACAAGGAAACTTTTTTGCTGAACCTGTTCAAGTATACTCTAATATTACAGATGGATTTGGAATTTTTGGAGGATCTAGTACCTACCGCGACACGTTGTGGATAGAGTAACACTTTATAATTAACAATTGAGAAACGCCGCGGAATTTATTTCTTCGGCGTTTTTTTATTCGCTTCTTCATAAGTTTTAACAATAGCTAAAAATAGAATTAACCAGCTAAATCATTCATTATTTTAAATTCACAAAAACCTCACCAAATCCTGCCCAAAAACTCTCTAGCTTAATAAAGTTCTTCTTTAAAAACTCATGCATTTTTGGCCAGTCCTCCTTTTTGTACAGATCTGCATCTGTCATATTAACTGATATACGTGAAATTGTTTTACCATTTGAATGATCAAAATTTTCTTGCCAAAGACTTTCTCCCTCTAAGCTTTCATCCAATATTTTTTGAAACTCAGTGAATTGCTCGTAGAACAATTCTCGAATTCCATTATCTATAAACTGTAGGTCTATACAAAGCCTTGCACCCTCTCTATCCGCCTCCATTCTAAAAAACAGTTGCTTGATTTTTGTATTGAAATTCATCCAGTTCACTTTGTTTCCATGGAACCCTCGCTCTATCTCTAATTGCTCGTTTAATATTCCCCAAAACTCAATTTTTAACTGCTTTTCTTCGTCTTTACTGTACATGGCTTCAATTTTGGGCAAAGCTATTCATTTTTTAGGCACCCCTTTCAATTCAACTGATAAATATCAGTTATCAAGCAAAAAATAGTCAGGACTAAATGTGTATCCCCACCTTATCTTTGAGTAAAACAAACAACTCCTGAGACAATAAACAGGAGAATAATTTAAAATAACATATGGAAAACGTAGAAATAAACCAAGGCGAAATAAAAGTAAAATTTGATAAACCAGTTATCGGTAAAGTAAGTTTTGCAGATTTAGGAATTACAAACGAACAATTACATAATAATACTGGTTTTTTGAGAATAGTATTTGATATGGAAGGTATTGGAGAGCATCATTATTTCCAAGTTCCAACCATTGAAGTAAGCTACCAAGAAAACTTATCAGAAACACATTGGATGTGCGAATTTAATGGCACTACATTGGTTGATAAATTAGATCACCATGGACACTCTACAGTGTTATTATTAAATAGAAAAACGATTGCTAATTTAGAGCATCATCACGAAAACAAATTAGTTGTACATGCAGAATTTCCGCAAGAAACACACCTTATTGCTGAAGAATCGTACATCAACTTTTTTAAATAACTAAAGGTGGTTTACAAATAGATTAACGAACGAGTTAGTCTATAAGTTAAAACCCCGCTCGGATTTATTTCCAAGCGGGGTTTAGTATTTTTATATGGTAACTTCTAGTTCAAATATGACTTTAACATCCATACAGTTTTCTCTTCCTCTGTAATGTAATCACTCATTAATGTAATTGTTCCTTCGTCATCATTATTTCCTGCGTTCTGCAATATATTTCGTTGTTCAATAATCAATAATTTAAAATCATCTAAAATTGATTGCACCATTGCAGCTCCGTCAGTCAATCCCTTTACTTCATTAATTCTTGAAATCGCTTGATAATCTGTAAAGCTATGTAGTGGTGTTCCATCTAATGCTAAAATACGTTCAGCTATTTCATCTACCTTGAGGTTAATATCGTTGTATAATTCTTCAAATTTTAAGTGCAATTCAAAGAATGATTTTCCTTTAACATTCCAATGAAAACCGCGTAAGTTCATATAAAACTGTTGGTAATCTGCTAATAGTTGATTTAAATCTTTCACTATCGCTTCTGACTTCTCTTGGTTTAATCCTATGCTATTTAATTCCATAATGTTTTGCTTTTTTTAACAAAGTTAAGAAACATGAAAGCATTAATCAAATTGATAATCTAGGTGTCATTATTCATAAAATCAATAACACTATCATTATTGATTGATAATCACAATAACACTAGAAAATATTTGATATAATCTGCCTAAATTATTGCACCCAAAGCGCAACCTGTTTCAAAAAGGTTTCTTGTTGGTCGATAAACGGACTATGAGAACATCTACTTAAATACTTCAGATTATCACTTCCGATAATATTTGTCAATTTTTCAACTTGCTCAAATGAATATAGCCCATCCTCTTGCCCATAAACAGCATAAATTTTCAACTCATTAGCAACCAAATTTTTTAAATCATCCGTCAAATCAATTGTAGTGTATTTTTCATTTCGAATAAACCCCAACGGGCCTGCTTTTTCCATTTTACTAGCTGCTTTATACAGTTTTTCCTGTTGCTCAAATTGTTTTATAATTTTTTTAGCAGCTCCAGTCGCTTTTTTGGGCAAATAAAACCCATTGCGCATAGCTAATCTAAAACATTCTGAACTATAGGCTATTGTTGAACTATCAGTTTGTGAAAGTGCATTTACATAAGCCCAACTTTGAACATCCTTTTGTTGTGAATATATTACTTGGCAAGCGTGCAAAATAGTTTTAAAGGACTCTTGAAGATTTATTGGTGCACTAACCAAAACGAGTGAATTCACTTTATCTTGCTCAACCTGAGCAAATTTGGTTGCTATCATTCCTCCAAAGCTATGCCCTATTAAAGAAGCCTTGCTAATTTTTAAAGAATCGTAAATAAAATTTAAGTCAGAAATAGATTCTTCAAAAGTAAAATCTGCTGATACTTCACCAGAGCGCCCTTCTCCTCTCCTATCATAGACGATTACATAATAGCCTTGATCAGCCAAAACTTGTGCAGTTGTAGCTTCAAAACTAGCAGCATTATAGCCTGGTCCTCCATGTAAAAAAATGATAGCATTGTTTGTGGAGTCACCAAATGTGCGCAAGTACAAACTTTGCCCGAAACTTGAAGAAATTGTACCCAATAGGGCAATTAAAAAAACGAATATTTTCATTAACCTACCTTTTTACTAACTATTTCAAAATCTAATTCTTCACTTACTTCCCACCTGTTTTCATGGCAAGCCAACATATCTTTAATTAAAACCATTTCAGGATATTGATTGGCCACCACTTCTGACTGAACAAAACGATTTCCTATTTGTTTAATTTCTATGAAATGCGTGTTCGTTATTATTTTAAACCAAACATTGATCCCAACATATTTTCTATAAACAGGAAAGCCCAAATCTTTATCGTTCATTGCATTTCAATTATTAAATTTGTACTATGACAAAAGACGCCAACTTTGCACAAGGTTTATCCAAAGTTAAAGAAAATGATCATTTTGCTGCCATTGATCTTTTTACATTAGTATTAAAAGAAGATCCGAAAGACACGAATGCCCTTTCACAACGTGCAGTTTGCTATTTAAATATTCTAGATTACAAAAAAAGCCTTGCGGACATTAACGCTGCAATTGACATTGAACCAGATTACAGTTATTATTACCAATGCCGAGCATACATAAAAGCCAATATGAAGGATTATGAAAGCTCTATAAAGGATTACGAAAAAGCCGTGGAACTGGATCCACAAGACAGTATTGCTCTCAATAATTTGGCTCTGGCGCAAGAGCAAATGGGCTGGACTAAACAAGCCGAATCCAACTTCAATAAATCAGATAAAGTAGCTGGAATTAAAACCGCTCAAGAACGATCTGACCAAAGAGTTGCAGAAAACAAAAAGGAGGATACTCCGATTGAAAGCAAAACAAAAGAGGAAGAAGCAAGTGCTGACAGTAAAGGAAAAATTGCCAAATCTGTATTCACGAAAAAAAGTAATTTTAAAGAGTTCGTGAGTTTTATTAAAAACGGGTTTAAACTAAAAGAGAATGACGAAAGCTGAAAAAGTACAATATATAATAGATGAATTGGAAAAAATCTACCCAGTAGTTGATGTTCCGCTTGATCATAAGGATCCTTATACACTTTTAATTGCCGTTTTACTATCAGCTCAGTGCACCGACAAACGCGTTAATCTAATTACTCCGCTCCTATTTAAACGTGCAGACAATCCTTTCGACATGATTAAATTATCTGTTGAAGAAATTAAGGAAATTATTCGTCCTTGTGGTTTATCACCTATGAAATCGAAGGGGATTTACGGATTGTCACATATATTAATTGATAAACACGGCGGTGAGGTACCAAACGACATGGCTGCATTAGAAGAATTACCAGCCGTGGGGCATAAAACAGCTTCTGTAGTTGTTTCACAAGCATTTGGAGTTCCGGCTTTTCCTGTTGATACACATATTCACAGATTACTAACCCGTTGGGGAATAACAAACGGTAAGTCTGTTGCACAAACTGAAAAGGATGCAAAACGTTTATTTCCAATTGAAGTTTGGAATAAACTACACATCCAAATTATTTATTATGGTCGAGAATATTCTCCATCTCGAAGTCCAAAGCTAAGTATCGATTATATTACCAGAACAATAGGCTCTAAAAAAGTACTAAGTACTTATAAGGATTAAAACACGTATTTAATCTGTTTTCAGCTTGCATTTTTCAATGTTAAACGCAGTTAAACAGTACAAAAACCTATAATTTCAGAACATTTATATTTGCGCAAATTCAAAACTTATGCGTAAAGGGTATTTATACATCCTCGAATGTTCCAACGGAACTTATTTTACTGGCAGCACAATTGATTTGCAAAAAGCCATGCAAGCACACTTTTCAGGTAAAGGCGGAAACCACACTAAGAAGTATCCACCTAAAGCATTAATGTATCTGGAGACTTTTTGGGAAATCAACTATGCTTTTCGCCGTGAAAAACAAATACAAAATTGGAGTCATACCAAAAAGCGTTTGCTTATTGAGGCAAATGGCGAACAGTTATTATCACTTGCTAATACGCATAGTTTAGTGCATTACACTGAACCAGTATTGGCTGAAAAATGATTATAGCTTACCGCTATCTTATTCAGTAAAAAATGATTAGACTTGGATTTAAGTCCACATTAAAACCAATTCATTTAATCACCTTTTAATTCCTTTAATCTTATTAAATTTGACTTGCTAAAAAACAGGACTATGCAAGACGTATTTATAATAGATGGAATAAGAACAGCAATTGGTAATTTTGGAGGAACATTAGCTCCGGTTAGAACAGATGACTTAGGTGCAATTGTGATGAAAGAATTAATGGCCAGAAACGCTAATTTTGATCCTTCTGAGATTGAAGATGTAATTTTTGGTTGTGCGAATCAAGCTGGTGAAGACAATAGAAATGTTGCCCGAATGAGTGCTTTATTAGCTGGTATTCCTATTACTGCAGGTGCAGAAACGGTAAATCGACTTTGTGCTTCAGGAATGGCTTCAACCATCAATGCTTCAAGAGCAATTAAAGACGGAGCTGGAGATATTTATATTTCAGGCGGTGTTGAGCATATGACTCGTGGTCCTTGGGTAATTTCTAAAGTTTCTAAACCATTTGGACGAGATGCGCAAATGCATGATTCAAGTTTTGGATGGCGTTTTGTCAATCCAAAAATGAAAGAAATATTTGGTACGGATGGAATGGGAGTTACGGCTGAAAATTTGGTTGAACAATACGGTATTTCTAGAGAAGATCAAGATCAATTTGCTTATTGGAGTCAAATGAAAGCTACTGCTGCACAAAAAAGCGGTCGATTAGCAGAGGAAATAGTTGCAGTCGAAATTCCACAACGTAAAAAAGATCCAATTATATTTGATCAAGACGAATTTATTAAACCCAACAGTTCTTTGGAGGTTTTAGGTAAACTACGCGCAGCATTTAAAAAAGAAGGCGGTTCAGTAACAGCTGGAAATGCATCTGGATTAAATGACGGAGCTGTAGCATTGTTAATTGCTGGAGAATCTGCTGTAAAGCGCAATAGTTTTAAACCAATGGCTAGAATTGTTTCTGCTGCTGTTGCTGGTGTTGAACCGCGCATTATGGGAATTGGGCCTGTTTACGCATCAGAAAAAGCATTAAAACGTGCAGGATTAACACTTGATGATATGGATATTATCGAGATTAACGAAGCTTTCTCTGCTCAAGTATTAGCTTGTACACGTAAGATGTGAATTGCTGATAACGATCCACGCATAAATCCACATGGTGGCGGAATTGCAATTGGACACCCACTAGGAATGACAGGCGGTAGAATTTTGCAAAGTGCAGCAATTGAACTTCAAAAAACAAACAAACGTTATGCTTTAGTAACTATGTGCATTGGAGTTGGACAAGGTTACGCTACAGTTATCGAGCGCGCTTAGTTTGAGTACTACTTCTACTCCGTTTTATAAAGACCCAGTTGTTTTTGGTTTAGTATCAAACTTTGGTTTGCTATTAGGAAATATATTTGGTTATTGGAGTTTTGCAGAAACGTTATTTACGTACACATACGAAATTCTACTTTTTACCGTAATTGGTTTCTTGTACCTTACTTTCAAAGGTCGCATGCAAAACCCTGGCTATTTATTACTTGGAGGATTCTTTATTATTGCAATTGCTTTTGGCACTACATTGGCTATCTCTATTTCAATTGGCGAATTATTTGACCCTCCTGGCGGTGATTTAAAAGAATTACTTTGGAGCGTTTACCATCAGGTCAAACATATTTGGCCCATATTTTTTGTGCTTACCATAAGCAGTGTAATTACTTTTTTTGAGATCACGGCTAATGAAAGAGAACTGTCATTGCAAACCACATTATTTTATAAAATTTTTCTTGTAGCAGCGATAATTGCAGGTTCTTTACTCTTGGTTTATGCATTCGGAATTAAAAGTAAATTGGCGATTGTAATTCTTTCAATTATTGCCAGAATTGGACTTGATTATTATATGAACCCTACTGCTTTTGATCCTTATTTAAAGAAAACTGGAATTAAAACAAAAAAAAATCATTCTTGAAACCCTAGTAAAATGGGATATCTTCAATTTAATTGAAAAAAAAGTAATTTTTATTTAG
>CAKZPK010000158.1 GCA_937139035.1 uncultured Crocinitomix sp.
ACCTAAATGAGTATCTAAATCACCTTTTAGAATTTTATGAAAATCCAGAATCAAATCATATGGATGAAATTCACGACAAAACTGTTATGACAATTTGGGATGAAAACAACTTGTGTTCATCTAAAATCGAATTTGAAAATGGGAATCCTGAATTCAAAGACTTCTTGAAAAAATTTGACGGAGATGAATGGACTGTTGCTGACTTGAGAACAGGAAAAACAAAAGATGGTTTTGCTTGGGGAAAGTTTGGTGCAAATCAATTTACTGAAAGACATCCGACTGAATTAGTTTGGGTAATTAAGAATAAGAAAAAAGGACTTTTATCAAGGCTTTTTGGAAAATAAAAACAACCGTTAACAATGGCTATAAGTAAATGCTTATTCTCGCCTACTTCTGAAAATCCTCACAGATTTTCTATTCTGTTTGTATTTGCTAATTTAGTTGCTGAAACACACGACGAAATCATACACAAAGCTATTAGGCTCAAATTAAAACCACAAAAAATGAAGGTTACAACTAAAAAAAATGAAAAAGTTGCTAATATGATCTTTGCATCTATTTACCCTCTTTACTGGAATAGATTGGAAAAACACGGTAGAACTAAAGAAGAGTTCCATCAAGTAATAGAATGGTTTACTGGTTATAACGAAAATAAATTACAATCACTTATTGAAGAGAAAGTAACATTTAGAACTTTTTTTGAGAAAGCAAAAATCCATCCCAATGCATACATGATTAAAGGAGTTGTTTGTGGTTATAGAATTGAAGAAATAGAGGATGAATTTGAATTATATAAACAATGTAGACGTATGGAAAAGCTGGTTGACGAATTGGCAAAAGGTCGAAAAATGGAAAAAATTCTACGAGAAGAAAAAAAATAACCCCAAAGATGACCTACTTGCCTTATATTTTGGCCGTTAGTGGTTATTAAAAAACGAAAAATAAATGCTAAAAAAATTACTTTGGGGGATACTAGCTATTGGTATAATAGGAGGCGCTTTTGGTTATTATAAATATGTAAGAATAATGTCTCCTAATGTCCCCGAAAGATTAGAGAATAATATCGTCATTATTCCGACAAACTCCTCATTCAACGATGTAGTTGAAATCCTAAATAAGAATAACCAAATTATAGATACAGTTTCATTTCGAGAAGTATCAGAAATGATGAACTATAAGAAAAGTATAATGAGGGCTGGAAGGTATATAATTACTCCATCTTGGAGTAACCGTTCATTAATTAGTCATCTTCGGTCTGGAGAACAAGAAACTGTAAATTTAGTTTTAACTCACGGTTGGTTAGTGTCAGATGTCGCAAGCAAAGCATCTAGATTTATAGAAAGTGATTCAATAGATTTAATGAACCTTTTTCAAGACAAGGAGTATATAACTAAATTCGAATACACTCCTGAGACGTTAATGAGTTTGTTTATCCCAAATACGTATGAATTTTATTGGGACACAAATGAAAAAGAGTTCTTTGAAAGAATGATTAAAGAACATAGTAGGTTTTGGAATTCGGGCGATAGACTTGCTAAGGCAAAAAAAATAGGATTAACAACTCAAGAAGTTTATACCTTGGCATCAATTGTTGAAAGAGAAATATCAAAAGATAAAGAAAAAAAACGAGTAGCAGGATTGTATCTAAATCGTATTAGAATAGGTATGAAATTAGATGCAGATCCAACAGCAAAATTTGCTACGAGAGACTTTAAAGCGACAAGAGTTTTATACAAACATATTCGTTTTGACTCTCCATATAACACTTATTTACATAGAGGACTTCCACCTGGACCAATAAGTATGGCATCGATTACAAGCATTGATGCTGTTTTGAATTCAGAAGAACACAATTTTTATTATATGTGTGTTGATCCAAATAACCTGGGATATCACCTTTTCGCAGAAACTATAACTGAGCATAACAAAAATGCTAAAAAATATCATCGTTGGTTAGATAACATTCAGAAGAAAACTAAAAAATAACAACTGTAAACAAAGTGTATAGTTAATCACTCGTTTTGTACATTTTTGGTAAGCCCTACTGGTTACAGTTTGATTCATTTTCTTTTGCTAACTTAGTTCGCAGTCAACATAATTAGCCAAATATAAAATCGCTGTACAGTATATTAAAAAAAAGAATAACTTTGGACTAAATAATTTGAATAGAATAAGTTGATAAAATATTTAAAATATCTGATCTCCCTCTTTCTGATTTTCGGTCTGACGGTTAATCAGTGTGCTACATATTCAAGAACAACTTCTTCAAATTATATTCAAGTCTCAAATATTAATAGTAGAGAGGAATTTAGACAAAAACACTCGAAACTATTTACCTATACTGGAAATCTTCCTTTTGAAAATGTATTTTTAATTGTATTAAATACATATCAAAATTTAAGAAAATCTTATAGTGCAAAATCACAAATTATTTTAAAATTACGAGTTGAGCTCTATAAAACAATAACTTCAATAATTGCTCAACGCACGTTTTTAAAACAAACAAATACTTCCAATAACCAATATTCAAGTTTATACATAGCATAAAAAAGAATTTTTTTTTATGTGAATATGCACACTACTGCATAAAATGATAGAACAAATGTCTCATCATCTATTATTATTAAAATGTATAAACAAAAGAATAAAACCCATTTGGGGAAATTTAAGCATTTCTCCCAGTCCATATTAATTTACCTTAGAACACTTAAAGAGAGTTTTAATTTCGCTGTTAGCTCACTTATAAACAATAAACTGCGGTCTTTTTTATCGCTTTCGAGTATTACCATCGGTATTTTCTCAATTGTCGCAGTTTTAGCAAGTGTAGACAGTTTAAAGCAAGAGATTAAAAAAAACCTTAGTGGTATTGATAAAAACGCAGTCATTATAATGAAGTATTCTTTTATCCCTACAGATATTCCTCAATGGAAACGGCAGCAATTTCCAGATGTAACCTATGAAGAATATCGAAGTATAAAACGAAATACTCCAAATCTTGAAGCCGCTACTTTTTTGATGCAAGTTCCTCTTAAAGTAATTAAAAGTGATTATGCTTCGGCGTCTAATGTGAATATTGCATCCATTACTTATGAATATGGAGAGATCGAAGAGCTTCAGATAGCACACGGCCGTTTCTTTTCTGAATCTGAATCCAATAGTGGTGCTACTCTTCTTGTTATAGGGGATGAAATCGCAAATTCATTATTTGGCTCTGCTGAGCAAGCAATCGGTGGGATAGCCAAGTTATATGGTCGGAAGTTTACCGTCATTGGAGTGCTAAAAAAACAAGGAGTAATCTTAGGAGATTATTCAAAGGACAATTTTGCTTTAATATTGACAAATTTTGCAAGAAAAATTTACGGAGATAATAACCCTACAACATTACCACGCATTATTATTAAACCTAAGGAAGGAATAGATATGGCTGAATTCCATGCTATTCTTACGCAACGTTTTCGTTTAATGCGTGGTTTGAAACCAGATAATATAGATAATTTCTTTGTTAATAAAATGAAGAGGTTTACAAGTGTAGTAGATAATATAAT
This sequence comes from uncultured Crocinitomix sp., assembly GCA_937139035.1. Lineage (GTDB taxonomy): Bacteria > Bacteroidota > Bacteroidia > Flavobacteriales_D > Crocinitomicaceae > Crocinitomix. Next base: position 3,546 of record CAKZPK010000158.1, read on the forward strand.
TAGTGCTTTAAACGAAGTAGGAATACTAATTAGTAGCTTTTCATTAATGATCGGAGGTTTTGGAATAGCCAACATTATGTTTGTGACTGTAAAAGAAAGGACCAATCTTATCGGAATACAGAAATCCCTTGGGGCTAAGAATAGTTTTATCTTGTTTCAGTTTTTATTTGAAGCTATTATTCTTTCAATTATTGGAGGTATAATTGGCATACTCTTAGTGTTTTCAGTTTTCAGATTGGCTTCTCTGTTCATTCGAGGATTCGAATTTATACTGTCGCCTGCAAATATGCTGATTGGGACAGTAGTATCCATAATCATTGGATTAATTTTTGGAGTTCTCCCTGCTATTTCTGCCTCACGTTTGGCTCCTGTCGAGGCGATACGACAGGGAATGTAATATGAGAATAGCTACTGTATTGGAGGTTCCTAAATTACAACAACACGGCAAACGATAAATACATTAAATTTTGCACCATGGTTTGAATTTGCACAAATCTTCAAGGAATGTGATATATTAAAATATGTAGATCACACCAACTAATTCGTCATTTTCCTTTTCCGCTTTCGCGAAAATAAACCATGACTAAAAAGAATCAAGAGTCAAAACTAAAACAAAAGTCATGAGTAATAAGTCATAAAACTTACAACCGAAGCTTCTACTGGTGTGGGATTACATCATATTCTAAAAATGACCATATCATTGAATGGTTTCCTAGTAACAGAAGATAACAGATATAATATTTAAAAAGGTACCTATGGACTAACCACACGATACAAGCGTACAGTAGATAAAGGTTTTGGTGCTTAATCGAAAGTTCACTACTTTTAATTCACTTACTAACCATACCCTATACGTTAGTGGCAATTAGAGTATTACCAAAAACATATATGATGCTAAAAAATGGAATTTTTATAAGCTATAGTCATCTAGATAAAATATGGCTCGACAAGTTAACGGTACATTTAAAACCACTAGTTCGAAATGAGAAAATTACAGTTTGGGACGATACTCAAATTACACCAGGAATGGAGTGGAAAAATGAAATTAATAACGCAATTAATAGATCAAGAATTGCCATTTTATTAGTTTCTCCAAATTTTTTAAATTCTAATTTCATAATGGACTATGAGCTTCCTCAAATACTTGAAGAAGCAAAAAAAGGAAACACTCTTATCTATTGGATTGCTGTTGGGCATGCATTATATAAAGAAACGCCATTATCAAATATTCAATCAGTAAATAATCCAAGTCTACCACTCGAGCAACTTAATGATGCTGATCTTAATAAAGAATTTGTAGATATAGCGCGAAAAATATCAAATGCTATAGAAGTCAATTTAATATCGAATTTCACAAAAGTAGTAGATGAATTTGTTCCTCAACAAAAAGCATTTTTAGACAAAAAACCACTTGATGATAGAGATCGAAATTTTTCGCTTCAAGCAAACCAAATAAAAGATCAAATACACTTCACTAGTGGAGAACATATTTTCGAAACAATTACGGTAGATGATTTTGATAAATTAGACAATAGATCCAAACAATTAATTAGATCCTTTGAAAGAACAATGAATGATTTATTTGATAGATGGACCGAATTGCGGCCAAAAAGTGAAGCCCGTGATGAATATGTAAGAGAAGATGCAAGATCTGAAATGAGTAGAATTAGGAAGAGTTTATGCAAAGAGTTGAATTCCATTCTTGACTTCCTTGCTTCTATGGGCAAACACTTAGATGACCATTATCATCATGTTAGATTTATATGTTCTCAAAACGAAGATTAAGTTCATTACAACTAAAAACAGATAACAGATTTAATACTTAAAAGGTATTTTTAGGCTAACCATACGATACAATTGTACGGTAGCTAAGTATTTCTAACTCAAATTTCAAAAAATGAAAACAACAACATTTCTAACATTTGTAGGTGATCAATGCGGAAAAGCTGAAGAAGCAATAAACTTTTATGTTTCTATCTTTCCAAATTCAGAAATTAAAAGCATTACAAAATACCAAGAAGGAGAAGCTGGAGGAACCCCAGAACTTATAAAGTATGGAGTATTTACACTAAATGGTACACCATACATGGTTTCTGAAAGTAATTATAATCACGCTTGGTCATTTACACCAGGAGTTTCTCTGTTTATTGAATCTAACTCTGAAAATGAGATACAAGTTCTATTTGAAAAACTTTCTTCAAATGGAGGTCAGATAATGGTTCCTCTTGACAATTATGAAACAGGAGATTATGGCTTTGGTAAAAAATTTGGATGGTGTGAGGATCAATATGGCATTTCATGGCAAGTCAATCTTTCAGAATAAATCTTGAATTATACTATAAGTCGTCTTATGAATAAGGAATGAAAATAATGAAAGCCCTACTTCTACTTAATTATATCATGCACTAAAAGCTGTAAAAATCACTTGACTATAAAATGTAATTGGTAATTTAATTTTTTATACGAACCCAAGTATTCATGGAAGAACTTACACTAACAACTCCTGCATTATTATTTTCAGCAATATCATTAATTATGTTAGCCTACACCAATAGATTCTTGGCGTATGCGGCTATCATTCGAAACTTGCATGATAAATATCAAAAGGAAAAAGATTCTGTCTTAATAGCTCAAATTAAAAATATAAAACACCGCTTATATTTAACTCGTTCTATGCAAATATTTGGTATTACCAGTTTGCTATTTTGTGTACTTACGATGTTCTTAATTTACATACAACTACATACTATTGCGGTTTGGATATTTGGTGTAGCTCTTATTTTATTAATAATTTCTTTAGTCTTTTTAATTTGGGAAATTCAAATTTCAGTGAAAGCTTTAGAACACCATATTAATGATATTGAAAAGAACTAAGCTACATTTATTACTCGTAAACATACCTCACTTATGACAAACCTCTCCAATTTTCTATTTGACTTCTACATACTAAATTTAGATATATCTAATACAATAAAATCATACATAGGCCTGTTGGCAACAATATGAAAAAAGCATTACTTCTCTTATTCACAATTTCTATTACTTTCCATAGTTATGGACAAACGATTCCTGTTCAAACGGATAAATATGCCACAACTGCAAAAATTTGGGGGTTTTTAAAATATTATCACCCAGAAGTCGGAAAAGGAAAATTCAATTGGGACAATCAACTCATTGAAATCTTACCCAAAGTAAAAAAAGCAAAAAATCAACAAGAACTTTCAAAGACTTATCTGGAATGGATTAATTCGTTGGGAAAAATTGAAGTTTGTAAAAAATGTACTTCAAAAGAAAACAAAGACTATTTTGGCAAAAACTTTGACCTTGCATGGATTAAAGATTCAACTTTTTTTTCCAAAGAACTTATTGCAAAACTAGAATTTATTGAAAAAAATAGATTTCAAGGTAATCACTACTACGTTTCCTCTTCTCAAGGCATTGGGAATGCTAAAATTCAGAACGAACCCAAATACCCATATTTTATTTGGAAAAATGAACAATTAAGAATGGTATCCCTATTCAGATATTGGAACTACATTGAATACTTTTTTCCATACAAGTATCAAATGGACAAAGATTGGGATATAGTCTTGAAAGAATCTATTCCAAATTTCCTAAATCCAGCCAGCGAAACTGACTATCATCTTGCAATGCTTGAATTGATAGTTAATATTAATGATAGCCACGCTTATTTCTCATCAAACATAATAAGCAACCATTTCGGTACAAATTGGATTCCTGTTAAATTCAAAATTATTGACGAAAAAGCCATTATTACTGATTTTTACGATTTTGATTTAGCCAAAGAAAACGACTTACAAATTGGAGATGTGATTCTTGCTATAGACGGAAAAGAAATAAAAACCCTCTTAACTGAAAACAGTAAGTACATCAATGGTTCAAATGCTTCTATAAAGCTTAAAAATGCAAGTGGAAAAATATTCAATGGTTCAAATTATTCGATTAAAATCAAATTTGAAAGAAGCGGAAAAATTCAAGAAAAAAATATCAAACGCTATCCTTTTTCCGAGTTGAACCATAAAAGCCATATCAACAACAATTGGAAAATACTTGACAATAATATTGGTTATATTAATATGGGCGTACTTGAAAAGGATAACGTAAAAATGGTAATGGACAGCTTGTTCAACACTAAAGCGATAATATTTGACATTCGAAATTACCCAAGAGGAACTATGTATGCCATTTCCGAATACCTAAATAAAAGTCCTAAAGAATTTGCAAAATTTACAGTACCTGATTTAACATACCCTGGTAAATTCAATTGGACAAAAACTATTAGTTGTGGGAGAAAAAACTCCAAAGCATATGCAGGAAAGGTGATCCTTTTAGTTAATGAACTTACTCAAAGTCACGCAGAATATACAGCAATGTGCCTACAAACTGCCGAAAATGCAATCATAATAGGCAGTCAAACATCAGGTGCTGATGGAAATGTTAACAGAATAAAACTAGTGGGTGGGTTTGAAACAATGTTTACGGGAATTGGGATTTTCTACCCGAATAAAAAAGAAACTCAAAGAATAGGTATAGTTCCCGACATTGAAATTAAACCGACAATTGATGGAATAAGGAATGGAAAAGATGAAGTTCTAGACAGAGCAATCCAAGTAGCATCGGAATAAATACTATTATTCTCAACACAATATAAAATGAATTACTTCCGTCTACTCTACTCTCAAAAACCTCATGATTTTTTATCTGGTTCACTTTCTTTTACTAACTTACTTCCTAACCAACACAACCAGCCATATACAAACACCTTGTACCTAATTTGAAAACGTACTAAATGAAACAATCAATAATTCATATTGCATTAGTTGTAAAAGACTATGATGAAGCCATTGAGTTTTATACGAAAAAATTAAGTTTTGACTTGATTGAAGATACATATCTACCTAAAGAAGATAAAAGATGGGTGGTAATATCTCCTCCTAATTCTACTGGAACGACAATTTTACTTGCAAGAGCTTCAAAACAAGAGCAAGAGCATTTTATTGGGAATCAAGCTGGAGGAAGAGTATTTCTATTCTTAAACTCAGATGATTTTTGGAGAGATTATAATGAAATGATCTTAAAAGGAATTGAATTTGTTAGAGAACCTAAAAAAGCAGATTATGGAACAGTTGCTGTATTTAAAGATTTATATGGCAATTTATGGGACTTACTTGAACTAAATCCTGAACATCCGATTGCAAAAAGAATGAGGTAAATAACTGGCTATAACATCGTCTGTAATGAATGGTGATCTAAACTGGATTCAATGGGCTCTTTAATTTGTATCAACAAGCTTTCTCTTTGAATACACCTTAGAATTAAGTACAATTATTTTTAAGAAATATAAACTTTGATAAGTAAAATAAAAAACAGACATCTCTTTAAAAACACCTTCAGAACCCTATAAACAAAGGATTACACAAGTAAATCTTAAAAATTACAGTAAATTTGTTTGTAACCATTCATTATAAAAATAACGTAGATATACGTTACATCCTACAGCATTCTATCACGATTTAACAGCTGCTTTAAATATTAGGAAAAAGTGATCGAAAAGAATAAAAAGAAAATGGAGGGTTGAATTTTAAATGGATTAGAAATGAAAAAAGTATTAAAAACAATAACCATTAATCTTTTAGTTGTAGTCGCCTTATTGATGGTTATTGATTTCTTTTCGATGATAATTGTTGATACAATTACCGCTACAAGCAGGACTAGAAGTAATTTAGAGTCATCAACTCCTGATCAAAATGTTAATCTGAGAAACTATAAAAACACACCATGGGCTAAGACGCATTTTCAAGAATTTAAATCATTACCAACTAATTATAAATCTTATTATGGTTGGAGAAGAAAGGCATACAAAGGAGAAACTATAAACATTGACAGTTTTGGAATTAGAAAGACAACAGGTGCAAGCATTAAAGATGCTCCATTAGCTATATTTTTAGGAGGCTCTACCATCTGGGGTACAGGAGAAAATGATGAAGGAAAAATCCCTGCAATATTCAAAAAAAAAAATAGGTAATCAATATAATGTATTACATTATGGTGAGTCTGGTTACAACGCCTACCAATCATTCCTTTTTTTCCAACCCCAAATTACAAAAGGCTTACTAGATAGTATTCATTTGATTGTTAGTTATGATGGCGTTAATAACTCTTCCTACAATAGAGAATATTTTAGTCATACAAGAGAACAGCAAATTAATAATCTACTTCATGATAAAGATTCTAAAGAAAAGTATCTTTTTTTAAAATACACAAGAACACTTATTCAAAAAGTTAAATCCAAATATAGTTCACCTGCCCCTCCTCCTACGTATAATTTTTCAGATAGTAATGATAGGAAATGTGCTATCGAATTACTAAATACTTGGGTAACGATGCAAAATTTATCAAAATCTATAGGAAGTGATTTTATCTGTATTTTACAACCTAACATTTTTGTAGGTTCCCCTAATGTTGACAATCTTCGTAATTCTAAAAATTTCTCTCCACCTGAAAGATCTTATCAGTTTTATAAATATGTCAATGAATTTATAGCTACAAAAAATGAATATAAGCAACTAAAAGATAGTTTTATAGACATGACCAATACGCTTGATAATGTGCCAGACGTATATATAGATTTTTGTCATCTTTCTCCAAATGGGAACGAAATAATAACAACTCATTTATTAAAGCATTTAAAAACGGAATAGTATCAAATTTAAAAGACATAAAGCTCTTCGTAAGAGGTACCCAATAAGAAAGAAGATATAGCTGGGCTTCAATAGATGATTTTTAGATAAAGCTTGTAACATGAAAAAGATTTTCAAAGTAACTTAATTAGAGTGGCAAAAACACTATACCGTATTTATGTAATAGAATTATCTAAACGTGTTTTTACAGAAAGCACTAAGTTTAGAAATGCAAACCCACAATTTAATGGTATGCTACAATGTGTTTATGTTGGTATGACAAGTAAGACACCTAAAGAACGATTTCAACAACATAAAACAGGGTATAGAAACAGAAAGGGCCATAAATTATCATCTAATGTTGTAGAAAAATATGGTTTGTATTTACGACCAAGTCTTTATAATCATATAGATCCGTTTTTCACTAGAACTGAAGCTCTTATTGCAGAAAAACAAATTGCATTAGAATTACGAAGAGAAGGCTATGCCGTTTGGTATAATTAAACATTTGAATAAAAAAACGTCTAGAAAGATTGAGTAAATCTTTAAACATATAAAACGAACTCCAACAACCTACAGCATTAATTGTTTGTTGCTCCCTACTCATAAAATTCCTGTTAATTTTCTATTTGCTATGTATTTACTACATTAGTTATGTATCCACACAACCAGATCATACACAAACTGGTGAGCAGTAATTTAAAAGTCAAAATGGAAATTAATACCTTAAAAGGAATAGAAACAAAAGACATTCTAAACGTGTTCAATGAGTCCTTTTCAGATTATTTTATCCCTTTTCATTTAACAGAAGAACAACTAGCCTCAAAAATGCTAGCAGATAAGGTACATCTTAACGTATCCGTTGGAGTTTTTGAAAATGGGAAGTTAATCGCTTTTATTATACACGGATTGGATAAAATTGATGGTAAAAAAATTGTATACAACGGGGGAACTGGAGTTATTCCAAAAAAAAGAGGTTCAGGACTAACAAAACAGATGTACCATTTCATTTTGCCTATTTTAAAAGAAAAAGGGATTCATAAATTATTCTTAGAAGTCATTTCTGAAAATATTCAAGCCATTAAATCGTATGAAAAATCTCAATTTAAAATTGAAAGAGAACTCGTATGCTATAAGGGAGAAATAAGCATACCAAGCACAAACAGCAATATAAAAATCAAGAGATTACAGGAATATAACTGGGACGTAATGGAATCATTTTGGGACATTTCTCCTACTTGGCAAAACTCTAAAAATGTTGTCAATGAATTAAGAAACAATCACATTTCATTAGGTGCATATAGTCAAAATCAACTTGTGGGTTATGTTATATATAATCCAAAGAATAAAAGATTGCTACAAATAGCTGTCGATAAAAAGTGTAGAAGAAACAGAATCGCATCGACGTTAATATCAAAATTGATAGAAGAATATGGAAGTACGCTCTCAATTATTAATGTAGATAAAAACTCAAAACCTATACATACTTTTTTAAAAAAAATAAGGCTTGAAAAAAATCTGGAGCAATTAGAAATGAAACTACAGTTGGATGAAAATCACATCTAATAATACCGATAGTTAATAACTAATACAACGTTCTATACAAAACCATTCTAACGCATGATGAGAAACCTCATAGTATATATATTCCTACTCTTTTCTTATGGGTGTTTTTCACAAAAATCAATTCCAGATAAGGTTGAAATGTGTAAAATGCTCAAAGAAATGATCAATGGCGATCGATTATATAGAAAAGGAGATATTATAGACACCTTTGCTAAAAAGGAAAGTAACTATTCTCGAAAAGAAATTGACTCTGTATGGGCATTGCAATGGGAGATTGATAATAGGAATACTGAAAAATTGATTGCATTGACCAAAGAATATGGTTGGATAAATGATGAACGAATAACGTGTCCATCAGCCATTTGAACGCCCACAGCTTTATCTTGTTCAATAATAATTTGATCAACAGACGCGTAGGTTAATACATCTCCCCCAGATTCTTGAATAACCGGTATAATGGTGTCGGCTATTTTCCATGCCCCCCCTTCTGGATAGTAACCGCCTAATAAATAGTGTCTTGCGATTAATGCATGAATTAGGAAGCTAGACTGTTTAGGTGGCAGGCCACAATCACCATATTGGCCAGTAAGTACGGCGAT
>CAKZPK010000159.1 GCA_937139035.1 uncultured Crocinitomix sp.
ATAATTCTATAAATCGGTCTGTTAATTGAAAATCTGGATTTTCAGGATCGTATTTCTGCATAATTCCATCAATGGTAGTGTAATGAATGTACTCCATTCCGTCACGTGGAGCAGATCCATCTACTTTTCCATAGGCAATTCTTAAGGTTGAATTGGCATCAGCCCACATTTTTCGTTCAGGAAACATCACCAACATTCCTTCTACATAGCGTTGCATTAACTCGTCTTCTTTTTTAGAGTAGTCAGCATATCCTGGGCTAATATTTGTTAGGTATGATTTATAGATAGAAACAGCATAATTATAAGCAGGATCCTTTAGGATTTTCTTAACCGTTTTCTTACTGAACTTTGTCAATGCCGCTTCTAATTTCTCTTGATTTAATAAAAGTGATTTCTCATAAATTCTGTCACCACTTCTCTGCCATGAATTTTCAAGGTTTGCTGGTAATAAATCATTGTCTACATGAGAAAGATAGAGCGGTGTAAGCGCATTAAATATTTTTTGATCTAATTCTTTATTGTAGTTTTTGAAAAATCCTTTTTGTTTCCCCATTAATCGATCAATTTCGGCTTGTAATTTGTCCTCTGCTTTTAGTTTCTCATAATTGTTTACAATATTTGCAAAGTTCATTGCAAAGCCTAAAAATTCAGGTCCAACATAAAAGTATTCGATAAACATTGATCGTCCAAATTCATATTTTCCGTTTTCCTTTTGCAAGTTGTTAAGTTCTTTAATAACGCCGTAATATTTTGTTTTCCACTCTGTTTTTTCAGCAGCTTTAGCCATATATTCTTCTTCAAAAGCTTTCTTTTTGTCCATGGCATGCGTTTCTTTTAAACCACCAATTTGTCCAATCCACTTTTTCCATGCGTTGGCAATTCTTGCTTGTTTAGATGCATATTGAATTCTAGTTTTGTCATCAGCATTCATTGCTGGTCCCATTAAATCCAAAGTTTTTTGGCGCATATTAATTCTAGCCGGGCGTTCTTCATTCATATAAAAATCTAACTTACCAGATGCCGTGTGTTGGTATGTTGATCCAGGGAAACCGTATACCATTGTGAAATCTCCAGCATTTTTAGGTTTTAAGCTAATTGGCAGAGATTTAATAGGCGTGTAAGGGACATTGTTAGCTCCAAATTCAGAAGATTCGTTGTTTCGGTTAGCATAAATTCTGAAAACAGAAAAATCACCTGTATGTCTTGGCCATAACCAGTTATCAGTATCTCCACCAAATTTACCAATAGCAGATGGTGGTGCACCTACTAAACGGATATCATTAAAATCCTCTGTAATCAGCATGTAGTATTGATTTCCTTTATTGAAAGGTTTGATTTTTGCAACTAAAGAGGCTTTAGTATACTCGGCTTCTAATGCTTTAATTCTGTCTTTAATTCCGTCGGCATCACCAGTAAGTACAGATTCTGTAACATCTTTAATTTCTTTAACAAATGTTACGTACATTCCTGGGCACGCTAATTCTTCTGACTGGTTTTTAGACCAAAATCCATTTTTCAAATAATCATGCTCTAAGGATGAATGAGACTGTATCGCTCCAAATCCGCAATGATGATTTGTTAAAAGTAATCCCTGATCCGAAACTAATTCGGCAGTACACCCTCCATTAAACTGTACAATTGCATCTTTTAAACTTGCTTGGTTTGTTGCATAGATATCTTCCGGAGAAAGATTAATTCCATAAGTTTTCATGTCAGAATGGAACATGTCTATAAGAGAAGGTATCCACATGCCTTCAACGGCATATGATCCAAATTGAAAGCTAAAACAAGCAACGATTACTAGAAGAAAATTTTTCATTAAAATGATGATTTTTTGATATGTAAGCAAAGATAATATTGTTTTATGAAGAAGAATGTCGAAATTTATGTTTTTAGAAATTAGTGAGAATTATAAAGCCAAACAGACATGGATTTTGAGAAATATGTAAATGCAGCGAAGACTTCTAAATTTGGACTCTTCAAATTAAACTTAGGGTTAGGTTATGTTATTCCTTTTAATCGCCCTCATAAAATTAAAATCCTTGAGATAAATGATGATTCGGTAAAAACAATAATTCCGTATAAGCGTAAAAACTTTAATCATATCAAAGGGGTGCATGCTTGTGGATTGGCAACAGCTGCTGAGTTTTCTTCAGGTTTTATGTTACTCACTAAATTGGGCAGTAAAAAATATCGCCTTATTATGGAATCTTTAGAAATGAAGTTCCATTACCAAGCTAAAACGGATATTCATGCTGAGTTTAAGGCTGGAAAAGAATGGATGAAAAGCAATATTCTTGATCCTTTAGAAGAAAGTGATTCGATTTTGGTAAAATGTGAAATCCTGTTGCATGATACTAAAGGAAACCATGTGGCAACTGGATATACGAATTGGCAGATTAAGCTTTGGAGCAAAGTGAAAACAAAATTATAAATGTCAGCATGGCAGCAAATGTTGAATTTTGGCAGTTTTATTCGTCCAAAATTGGTTTTGCATGTTAATTGATTCTATTAAAACGGGCGTAAAATTTTGCCCTCTATAATTATGGAAGTATTGAATTTTATATTTGGTCTTGGGATCGCTTTTTCAATTTTTGGCTTTATCTGGGCTTTGATAATGATTTTATTAAATTTTATTACCAATCGGTTAGATGTTAACTTAAAGCAAATTCATTTTTTAGTATTGCGTGTAATAAAATATGTGTTGTTAGTTTCGGTTGTGGCAAACTATATTTTGCTTAATCAAGAATCTGGAGATGCTACAAGCGTTACAACTTCAAATATGATTATTGGAGTCGCTGTTATGGCACTTTATTTTATGGGTAAATTACAAAAACGAACCATTTTTAATCAATTTGCGCAACATAAATTATTAGCCTTATTGGCTCCACCTATTGATCCTAAAACTGAGGGGTATTTATTTAGCGGTTCTATCATATTGTTTATTTTTTGTTTGCAATTCCCCATGATTATCGGAAATCCAATTGTGAATTGGTTTACAATGAGTATTACAAGTGTATATGAAGCGCCAATTTTTGGTTGGATTTTTTCTGCAATAGCATTCTTCTTTTTAATTAATATGCTTATTCGGGCTGCAAATGTAATTGGTAGTTTAGTAACAGGGCAACCGATTAATAAACCAAAGACCGGAGGAGGATTTCAATTTGGTGGACAAATGGGATCAAATCCGTTTGAGCAGTTTAGAGAGCAACAACAAACTGATGAAGGTTTTGTTGATTATGAAGATGTGACAGATGTTGAGGACGTGACGGATAGTGATAATAAAAAATTGGATTAATGAAATTATTTGCGAGTCTTGTTTGTTATTTATTGTTTTTAGGATTTGCAATAGCGCAGGATGTTGAAGCGAATCATCAACTCAAAGGAATAACAATTCGGTCAAGCGTAATTAAAGGAGACAAAGGTTTATTAGGAACTAAAGGAGATAAAAAGGGGACTGGATTAGTATATGGATTGAATAAAGGAATTTGGACAGTCTTAAATAAAGGAAAAGCTTTGAGTTCAGAAGTGGAGGATGTTCAAGCAGTTGCTATGGTGACTGAGGATATTTATTTAGCCGGAACATGGAAAAACGGTTTGTTTATAAGTGAAAACAAAGGTAAGTCTTGGAAAAAACACACCGGCTTTCCTTCTAATGATATTCGTTGCATTCAGGTTAGTCAGCAATCTCAACTTATATATGCCACCACAACAGACTACGGTGTTTTAAAATCTGTAGATAATGGAAAGAATTGGGTGGGGTGCACACAGGACACATTGATTGGAAATACGAGTGCTTGGTCTATTGAGATTGATCCTGAAAATGATTCTATCGTTTATGTTACGTCTTTTAGTGGTGAAGTATTAAAATCCATTGATCAAGGTTGTTCATGGAGCCCTTCTTTAAAGCATGACGGAATAATGTTTTATGATGTGGCAATTTCAACTGTAAATTCTGACAAGCTATGGGCGGCTGGAGCAAGTGATAGTTCTGGTGTTTTTTATTTTAGTTATAATCAAGGTCAACGCTGGCTTCCAATGAATAACCTGCCTAATATTACGTTGAATGAGGTAATTGTTTTGGAAGAACTAGAGTTAGTTGTCATAGGCAGTTGGAATGACGGTTGTTACCTCATGAGTAATGATTATAAATGGAGAAAGATGGATGCTATAAAATTTGATGCAATTACAGACTTGTGGATTCAAGGTGATAATACCCTTCATGTGTTTACATGTGGAGATGGCGTTTATAGAATTGACTTAGCTAAGCCCTAATCCTTTTAAACAATTACGTTTCCAAATAAATCGTAATGATCTGCTGAAGTGATTTTAACGTTTGCGAAATCACCAATTCGAATGTGATTTTCTTCTGAAATTTTAACCAACACTTCGTTGTCTACTTCAGGGGAATCAAATTCAGTTCGTCCAATAAAATAGTCTCCTTCAGCTTTGTCAAAAAGCACTTTAAAGGTTTTACCAATTTTATCTTGATTAAGATCGTGCGAAATTCCTGCTTGCAAGTCCATAATGATATCAGCACGTTCTTGTTTCAATTCGGCTGGTACATTATCTTCTAATGCATACGCAGATGTATTTTCCTCGTGAGAATAGGTGAAAATTCCAAGGCGTTCAAAACGAGATTTTTCAACCCAGTCATACATTTCCTGAAAGTCAGCATCCGTTTCACCAGGAAAACCAGAAATAAGTGTAGTACGCAATGCAATACCCGGAACTTTCTCTCTTATTTTGGCAATAAGATCTTCTGTTTTTTCTCTCGTTATTCCACGCTTCATTGCTTTTAGCATAGCTGTAGAACCATGTTGCAATGGCATGTCCAAATAGTTGCAAATATTTTCACGACCTTTCATTACATCTAATACGTCCATTGGAAAACCAGATGGAAATGCGTAATGCAAACGAATCCAATCAATGCCGTTAACATCAGAAAGTTTATCTAATAACTCGGCTAAGTTTCGTTTTTTGTAAATATCTAACCCGTAGTAGGTAAGGTCTTGTGCGATTAGCATTAGTTCTTTGACGCCTTGCTCGGCTAATGACTTGGCATTATTCACCAATTGATCAATAGGAGTAGAGACATGCTTACCGCGCATAAGCGGAATTGCACAAAAAGAACATGGACGATCGCAGCCCTCTGCAATTTTAAAATAAGCGTAGTGAGAAGGTGTCGTTAACAATCGTTCTCCAACTAGTTCTTTTTTATAATCGGCTTTTAACGTCTTTAATAAACGAGGTAGTTCTCTTGTTCCAAAATAACCGTCAATCTCAGGAATGTCGGTTTTCAATTCTTCTTTATATCGTTCAGATAAGCAACCTGTAACATATACTTTTTCAACTAACCCTTCCGCTTTTGCATCAGCATAACGAATAATTGTATCAATTGATTCTTGTTTTGCATTATCAATAAACCCGCAAGTATTAATGATTACAATTTCTGAATCGTCTTGTTGCGCCTCGTGTTCAACTGTAAATTTATTGGCTTGTAATTGCGCCATCATAACTTCAGAGTCAAAAATATTTTTTGAGCATCCAAGTGTTACTACGTTTACTTTGTTCTTTTTTAAAGTCTTTGTCTTCATTATCCTTGCTTATTGCAATAAACGGTCATTGTTCTGTTTCTGGTTCCTTTTGATTTGACGTGAACCACATGATAATTTTCTCTTACTTCCATTACAGTCATCACAATATCATTACGCATCACTCGCGGTTTTGTGCTGGGGTTGTAATGAATGTCTCTAAGAATGTATGTTCGGGCTTTTATCCAAATAACGATTAATTCGTATTCTGTGTCGCTATTATTACACTTTTCAGTTTGTCTATTTTCTGTACGATTAATATAACAAGTGTCTTCTCCATTAATAACATAGAAAGCTCCTGTTTTAAAATTGCGACAATCAGTAGAATCCGTGTTTTGACCGAAACTTGCTAGCGCCAAAAATGATGTAATTAAAAAAATGGATAGGCGCATATCAGTCGAAAAGCGAATCTACAAATGCAGTCTTATTAAAAACCTGTAAGTCTTCAATTCCTTCACCAACACCAATATATTTAACTGGAACCTTCATTTGGTCTGAAATACCAATAACAACGCCTCCCTTAGCTGTGCCGTCTAATTTCGTAATGGCTAATGCATTAATTTCAGTAGCTAAAGAAAATTGTTTGGCTTGTTCGAAAGCATTTTGTCCAGTTGATCCATCAAGAACTAATAAGATTTCATGTGGAGCGCCAGGTACAATTTTACCCATTACATTTTTAATCTTGGTTAACTCGTTCATCAAGTTTACCTTATTGTGTAATCTACCTGCAGTATCTATAATGGCAACATCAGCTCCTTGTGCCTTGGCTGATTGTAATGTGTCAAATGCTACTGAAGCTGGATCAGCTCCCATTCCTTGCTGTACAATTGGAACACCAACACGTTCTGACCAAATGATTAATTGATCCACGGCTGCTGCTCTAAACGTATCGGCTGCACCTAATACTACATTTTTGCCCGCACTTTTTAATTGATGCGACAATTTTCCTATAGTAGTGGTTTTACCTACGCCATTAACACCAACAACCATAATTACATATGGTCCGTCATCAACAGTTGGAGTAGTAAAGTTTTTTAAGTCGTTTGTGTTATTTTCTTCGAGGAGGGCAGCAATCTCTTGCTTCAAGATTCCATTTAACTCATCTGTGCCAACATATTTGTCCTTTGCAACACGAGCTTCGATACGTTCAATTATTTTAAGTGTCGTTTCAACACCAACGTCAGATGTAATTAAAACTTCCTCAAGCTCATCCAATACTTCATCATCTACGCGTGATTTTCCAACCACTGTACGCGTAAGCTTAGATAAAAAGCTTTTTTTCGTTTTTTCAAGTCCTTTATCTAGACTCTCTTTTTTGTCCTTTGAAAAAAAATCAAAAATTCCCATAGTCAAATATAACAAAAGCTCCTCCCTAAATAGGAAGAAGCTGTTACGATTATAATATATAATTCAAATCGGTTATTTTGCGAACCAATCTTTCACTCTATCGTTGTGAACAATCTCGGATTTGAAGTTGTATGATCCTTTTTCATTTTTGACCATTTTGATACACTTAGTGTGCTCTTTTCCTCCTCCGGTTTGTAATGATGCTACTGTTTTCTTAGCCATGTTGTGTCGATTTTGGAAAAAAGAGTAAAGAAGAAAAACAATTTAAGGAATACTCCCAAAAGTCTCTAAACTTTATCTTTAATCGTTATTCTTAATTTTATTTAATTTCCTTGTGAACAGTCATTCTCTTTAAGATAGGGTTGAATTTCTTCAACTCCATTCTGTCTGGAGTGTTTTTTCTGTTCTTTGTAGTTACGTATCTAGAAGTACCTGGTTTTCCAGATTCTTTGTGCTCAGTGCACTCTAAAATAACTTGAATTCTATTTCCTTTACTTTTAGCCATTTCTAATTTCTTTAAAAAAGATTATTTTAAAAACCCTTGTTCTTTTGCTTTTTTCATAGCAGCAGAGATTCCAATTTTATTAATCGTTCTTAACGACGAAGCACTAATTTTAAGTGTTACGTAACGATCTTCCTCAGGGATATAAAATTTCTTGGTAATAAGGTTCGGCAAGAACTTTCTTTTCGTTCTTCTTTTAGAGTGAGAAACATTGTTCCCAGACATTACCTTCTTTCCTGTTAATTGACAAATTTTTGACATTTTCTATATTTTTACTGCACTACTTCCAAAAATGGAGTGCAAAGTAACTCATTATTTTCTGGTTTTACAAATAAAAGGCAAAAATAATTCTTTAATTTTGAATGAGGTTAAATTGAGGCATCTTTTTTTATAAAAATCTATTCAGTTTCGAACTGATCAGTAATAATTAACCTTAAAAAATTAAGTGAGGCCAAAACAGTAGCTTGTATATTGCGTTCTCGATTTAATCCAAAATTAAATTGCTTAGTATAGGTTGCTTCTGGTGTAGCTATTCCAACCCAAACCGTCCCTACGGGTTTTTCTTCTGTTCCTCCAGTTGGCCCAGCAATTCCTGAAACACTAATACAATAGTCAATTCCGAGTTTCTTACGTCCATTTTCAGCCATTTCTTTCACAACAGGACCCGAAACGGCACCGTTGGCTACTAATGTCTCATTTTTAACTCCTACTAGCTCTTCTTTTAATTTATTTGTATAGGATACAATTGACCCTAAATAAAAGGAGCTAGAACCTGAAATAGATACTATTTTCTTAGCTATACTTCCGCCTGTGCAACTTTCAACAGTTCCTAAAGTCATTTTTTTTCTAACTAAAATACCGCCTATTACTTTTTCTATGGTGTCAAATTCACCACCAATCACATATTTACTGTAATTGTCAATTAAGTATTGAATTCTACTGTCAATCGTTTCTTTTTGATCCAGCTTTCCTGTTAATCTCAATTTTAATGTACCGACAGAAGGTAGATATGAAACGCTTATGCCTTCATCTCTATTTGTAGCCTCCCAACTTTCAAGCATTTGAGCTAAATATGATTCACCAATTCCAATGACTTGAACCGTTCTATGATAAAAATTACCAACAGCATATTCTTTTGATATAGCCTCTGTAAATTTTTCTAATAAGCCCTTCATTTCATATGGCACTCCTGGCATAGATAAGATATTGCAACCTTTTTCTTTAAACCACATACCACTGGCAGTACCAAGCTCATTTTCTAAAATCGTTGCTCTTTTTGGAAGCATAGCTTGTAAAGCGTTAACTTCTAAAAAGGGTTTGTTGAATTTCTCAAAATAAGTTTTAATTTTTTCCAAAACGTTCGGGTACATTACCAATTCATCCTCAAAATAATCGGTTAATACGTTTTTCGTAATGTCATCATTTGTTGGGCCAAGTCCACCTGTTAATATTAAGAAGTCACAATTTTTTATGGCTTTATCAACAGTTTTAGTAATGTGTTCGGCGGTGTCAGAAATACTTACTATTTCTTTTATTGATATTCCTAGAAGGTTTAGTTCTTTAGCAATGTGAGCCGAGTTGGTATCAACGGTTTGTCCTACTAAGATTTCGTCGCCGATTGTAATAATTATTGCGTCCATTAAGGTATTATAATTCAGTTGAATTTATTCGTGGTATTCTTTTTGATAAACTTAAAGAAATTATTAAGTTTGACCAAATATAAAGAAAGGATCAAGATGAGAAAATTAAGTATAGTATTAGGGCTCCTCAGTATGTTAACATTTACACAGTGTGATATTTTAGAAAGTGTTGCAGGAGAAGTTGTCAATGGAGGAGGAGATGGAGGTACTACTACACCGTCTCTTACAAATGAAGAAGTAATAGCTGGACTAAAAGAAGCGCTAAGTATTGGGATTAAAAATGGGGCTAATAAAGCGAGTCTAACAGATGGCTTTTTTAAAAATGACATTATAAAATTACCTTTTCCTGAGGATGCGGCTAAAATGAAAGAGCAAGCTATTAAATGGGGATTACAAGGTAAAGTTGATGAAATTACTTTAACACTTAATCGTGCTGCAGAAGAAGCTTCTAAAAAAGCAGCTCCAATTTTTGTAGATGCAATTACTAACATGAGTATTTCTGATGGTTTTGCAATTTTGAGAGGATCTGATTCAGCTGCAACGACTTATTTAATGGATAAAACAACATCACCTTTAACGGCTGCTTTTAAGCCAGTAGTGCACAATGCAATTGAAACGGTGAAATTGACAAGTTATTGGAATCCAGTAGCAACGCGCTATAATAATTGGGCGCCATTGTTCGGAAAAGAAAAAGTGACACCTGATTTAGATGCTTATGTAACTGAAAAAGGAATATCAGGTTTATTCTATTTAGTGAAGCAAGAAGAAAAGAAAATAAGAAAAGATCCTGTTGCTCAAGTGACGGACTTACTTAAGAAAGTATTCGGTAGTTTATTAGACTAATATTCTATTTAAAATAAATGATTTTAATAAAAGTCCTGGCGTAATTGTCAGGACTTTTTTTTCGTTTGTTAAACCTATGCATGCATTATTTTAAGTCTTTATCTAAAACAGTTGAGTAGGTATAAATACTGTTTTTTTTTGCCAACATATTTTTTGATTACGTTATATTCATTAATTTGTCGTTAATAGAATAGGGTTGGTCGAAAACTGTTAGGAATTTCACTAAAGTCGTTTTACATTTCGGACAAAAGTAACCAAGAAATGCTAAAAACTCTCTCGCTGACCATTGCTTTATTTACGGGCATGTTAATCTATGCTCAAGATCTTAACTATAATTTTCAATATGAGTTTGCATTAACAGGAATTACCGAAAGCGGCCCTGCTAAAATGGAAATTGAAGCCATAAGGGATTTGATGGGAGTTCGTGTTGTAAAGTTCAATGATTTTTCTAACATTTTTATTGTCTTAACACATTTAGAGTTTGATCCAGCAGAGCTATTAATGAAGCTAGAATCGAATGGGTTAGACATAGATGGTGAAATTGTTAAAATTGATATTGGATGAAGCAATTTTTTACCTTACTCATAATTTTTAGTGTTGTGTTTAGTTGGGGACAGACTTTTACTGCTTCTCCAGGAACAGCTATTCCATCTAATACCACAATTTCAAGTAATATTACAGTTACGGGTATTGGGGTGATTAATTGTACATATGGACTGTCTCAAGTTTGTATAGATATAAACCACACTTATGATGCCGATTTAGATATCTTTTTAGATGATCCCAATGGTGGAACTTACCTGTTGACGTCAGACAATGGTGGTGGCGGAAATAATTATATCGTGACATGTTTTGATATGAGTGCCGGGACGAACGTTACGGCTGGTTCAGCTCCATTTAATGGTTCTTTTGTTCCTGAGGGAGATATAGGAGATGCGAACAATTTTCAAGACGCTGACGGTACGTGGACTTTACGTGTAACAGATGATGCGAGTGGAGATGTTGGAACTTTGAATAGTTGGAGTATTGTGTTTGATGCAGATCCTGATTGTTTGCCTGCAACAGCAGAGGATTGTAATGGTGGTACAACAGTTTGTACGGATGAAACATTTACAGGGAACAGTTCTGGTGCTGGGAATTATACAGATTTGGACAATACGAATGATGGATGTCTTACAGGAGAGAATGAATCTTCATGGTATTATTTTCAAGCAGCATCTGATGGAACTTATTCTTTTACCATAGAAACTTTAGTAGATTATGATTTTGCCGTTTGGGGACCTTTACTAGCAATTGAATGTCCTCCTTCTGGTGCGCCATTGCGTTGTTCATATTCTGGAACTGCAGGGGATACGGGACTTGAAGCTGGTGCAGGAGATACAAGTGAAGGAGCTGGCGGAGATGCTGTTGTTGACCCTATTGTCGCTTCCGAAGATGATGTTTATGTTATTTGTATTGACAATTATACAGCAGATGGAACTTCATTTGATTTAACTTGGGATTTAAGTGGTGGTGCATCCTTTGATTGCACGCTTTTACCAATTGATCTTGTTTTGTTCAAGGCTGAGCAAGTAGGGCATGGTAACTTAATAGAGTGGAGAACAAAATCTGAATTAAATAATTCTCACTACTCATTAGAGGTGAGTGCTGATGGTGTGAATTGGGAAGATAAGGCTGAAATTCCTGGAGCAGGAAATTCTAGCAGTGAATTGACTTACGAGTATACTGACTATAACGTGCAAAATGAAATTACTTATTACCGCCTTTCACAAACAGATTTTGATGGTAAAGAGAAAAAGTTAGGAACAATTTCCGTTCAAAATGAATCGGATAAAGAAATTGAAAAAATTATCAACCTTATGGGACATGAGGTGGATGAAGATTATAATGGGTTAAAAGTCTATATCTATACTGATGGATCCATGCTAAAAGTTATTTCACAATAACGTTTAAACGTTATTAGGTCATATACCGCAACCAACCAATGATCTACTTCTTGGAGTAGAATTACCCGAACTAAAAAAGCTTTTACGTGGTAGAATTTCGTTAATTTTACCACGTATGAAAGTTTTGTTTTTAACGGATGGAATATATCCTTTCCAGATTGGGGGGATGCAAAAGCATTCTTTAATTTTAGCAAAACTTTTGGCTAGTTCTCAAATTCAAGTTCACTTATTACATTGCGGAGGGACAGATTATAGCCCAGAAAAATTTAAAGAACAATTCACGCCTTCAGAATTTAACTTTATAAGTGAAACGGTCATTAAGTTTCCTAAGACTGACCCTTTTCCAGGCCATTACATTAGAGAAAATAAGGCCTATTCAAAAAACGCCTTTTTAGAATTAGAAGACCAAATGAATGAATTTGATTTGGTTTATGCACAAGGGTTTTCAGGCTGGCGTTTTATTCGTGAAAAGCACAAAAGAAAATGGGCGTTACCCATTTTTGTGAATTTTCATGGATTAGAGATGTATCAAACACCGCCAAGTTTAAGAGTGATGGCCGAGTATACATTGTTTAAAAATGCAGTGAAATGGAATTTGAGAAATGCAGATTATGCTTACTCTTTTGGTGGAAAGATTGACAAGATATTGTTGGATTTGGGTTTAAAACAACATGAGATTTTACAACAGTCCAACGGAATATCTGCACATTGGTTAGCCGAACATCCTACACCGAACAATACGGTTAGAAAGTTTATTTTTATTGGCAGAGCCGAGCGTCGAAAAGGAATTGAAGAGCTCAACAAGGCCATTCAGTTATTGATTCAAATGGAAACTGAATTTGAGTTTACATTTATAGGTCCCATCCCTGAAAATAAATGCATAAAAGATGATCGCATAAATTATTTGGGCGAGATTAGAGATACTGATAGGATTAAAGCAATACTGACGCAACAAGATTGTTTGGTTTGTCCAAGTCATTCTGAGGGAATGCCAACCGTGATTTTGGAAGCAATGGCTTGTGGATTAGCGATTATTGGTACGAATGTCGGAGCAGTTGAACGCCAAATTCAAGGAAACGGTCTTTTGTTGGATAAGCCTGATGTAAACGCGATTGAGGAAGCAATTTCAACCTTTGCTAATTTAGAGGATGAGTTCTTAACCGCTCTAAAACAAAAATCACTCGACTTAATTGCAGAAGAATTTGTTTGGGAGAAAGTGGTTGAACAAAAAATCAATGATTTTGAATCGAGTTTAGTCAACAGTGAGGTAGGTAGAGAAAGTTTGTAAGATAGTATCTTTGCCATTATTTTGAAAAACCGTGTCGTTTTTTCTTGGGCCGAAAACCAAATATGGGTTGATGAATTCAAAACTATAATACTTGAACCTTTGTCCTGCATGGCTGCTTTCTCCATGGTCACCATCTTCGGAATCTTTTAAATATTTCTTACCAATAAAACGAACGTTGGAATTGAGTTGGTCATAAGGAATTTTTATTTCCAAATTCTTATGCGCAGGTTCCATATAATATTGGCAAGGTCCACTATAGCTATTGTCACTGGTGTTATCGCAATTAATAACGTTCCAATCAGCACAAACGCAACCATATGTTACGCGATACATTTCAAAAGTGTCTATTTTTTCAGATAGCAATGATTTTTCAGGATCGGTATCGATTAAATCTATGCGGTTAACCTTGTCTATCAAATTCATGTCAGCTAAAAGTTGAGCTGTGTCTAAAGGAGAATTTAACCAGACACCAGACTCATCCGTCCAGTCTTTGAAACTGGATTTTTCTTCTTCCTCTTGTACTGTTATGGTATCAATTTTTTCTACCACATCTTGTACTGGTTCTGTTTGTGGTGATTTGGAACCTTCAGTACATGAAAATAGCGTGCTTATTACTAAACACGCTATTATTATTTTATTCAATATCATTTTATCTTAATTCTGCTCCCAATTGCCCTTCAAGGTGCTTACGAATTTTAACCATTATAGCATCAATTTGTTTGTCCTTAAGGGTTTTATCGTCATCTTGGAAAATGAATGAAACGGCATAAGATTTTTTTTCTTTATCCAAATTCTTTCCTTCATACACATCAAACAAACCAATTTCTTTCAAAATTTTTCTGTCCGCCTTTTGGGCTATTGATAAAATCTGTCCAAATTGTACAGACTTATCTATTAATAAAGAGAAATCTCTTCTTGCAAATTGCGTTTTAGGAATCGCTTTAAAGTTAATTTTATTCATCACCGAAATATCAATCACTGCGTCCCAATTAAACTCGGCATAGTACACCGTTTGTTTAATTCCAAATGCTTTTAATATTTCTGGTTTAATCCAACCTAGTTCAACAACTGGTTTGTTGGCAATGGTTAATGTATAACCATCCTCCATAAAATCATTAGTTAACTCACTAGTTCGCGGTGCTTTAAAAACGCCTAATCTTTTTAAAATTGCTTCAGTAGCTCCTTTTAATGTATGAAAAGATGATTTTTGACCATTCGTTGACCAATTCTCGGCTTCTTTTACTCCAGTAATCCATAGTCCCATTTTCTTAGACTCTGAATATTTTCCATCTATTTTATTGTAGACACTTCCAAATTCAAATAATCGTAAATCTGGGTGCTGTCTGTTTTGATTGAACTCAATGCTCTTTAAACCTCCAAAAAGCATGGTTTGTCTCATTACATCCAATTCATTACTAAGCGGATTGAGCAAGGTAACGTCATGTTCAGCTTTTAAAACTTCTGATGGTGCCAAATTCCAGTTCGCTGAACTCGTCAATGAGTTATTCATGATTTCAGCAAATCCGTTGTCGGCTAATAAATTGGCGCTAACGTTATATATTTTCTCTTTATTTGGTTTTTGTTGAAACGATAGGGATGTATTTAGTTTTTCAGGTAATGGAACATTATTAAATCCATAAATTCTTAAAACTTCTTCAATTACATCCACCTCACGTTGAACATCTACCCTGTATGCAGGAACTTTTAATACAACCTCCTCTTCTGAGTCTGAAATAACTTTAATATCTAACTCCTCTAATATTTTGACAATATCTTCATCAGAAATTTCTATTCCACATAAACTACGGCAACGGTCAAAACTAAAAACAACTTCAAAGTCTTCAATTTTTGTAGGGTAGTGGTCGTATAATTTACCAAGTGTTCCTCCAGCAATTTCCAAAATCAAACTAATGGCGCGATCGCGTGACAAAAGCAATGAATTTGGATCTATTCCACGTTCAAAACGGAAAGAGGCATCTGTATTTAGTCCATGTCTTTTTGCTGTTTTACGAACAGACACTGGGTTGAAATAAGCTGCTTCTAAAAATATGCTAGTGGTTTCTGGTTTTACTCCAGAATCTAGTCCTCCAAGTACTCCTGCAATGCACATAGGTTCATTTGCATTTGAAATCATGAGGTCATCTTTGTCCAATTCGCGTTCTACTCCGTCAAGTGTTACAAATTTCTGTTGCTGTTTAGCCCCAGAAATTACAACATTCCCTGTCACATTTCCACCATCAAATGCATGCAAAGGATTTCCAATTTCATGCATTACAAAATTGGTTATATCTACAATATTATTGATAGGTACCAAACCTATAGATCTTAATCTGTTTTGTAACCAGTCAGGAGAATCTTTAACTGTAACACCAGTAATAACAGCCCCAGCATAACGCGGGCAGGCATCTGTATCTTCTAGAGTGATTGAAACAGCTTCAGTTCCCTCATTTAAATCTGCAATTGCAGGTATGTTCAAGCTTAAACCAGCATTTTCATGGTAATTTAAGTAGGCTTTCAAATCTCTGGCAACACCAATATGTCCCATGGCATCAGCACGGTTAGGCGTTAACCCTATTTCAATTAAATAATCATCTTCAATATTGAAAAAATCTCTTGCAGTTACACCAACAGTAGTAGCAGCATCCAATACCATGATTCCATCATGAGATTGACCAAGACCCAATTCATCTTCAGCGCAAATCATTCCAAATGATTCAACCCCTCTTATTTTGGATTTTTTAATTTTCAATGGCTCTTCAGGAGAAGGGTACAAAGTTGAACCCACTGTAGCAACTACTACTTTTTGACCAGCATCAACATTAGGTGCTCCACAAACAATTTGTAGTGGTTCGCCTGTACCAACATCAACCGTTGTTACATTTAGTCGATCTGCATCTGGGTGTGCATTTTTTGTTAATACATGTCCAATTACAACACCTTCTAATCCACCTTTAATGGTTTCAATCTTTTCCAGTCCTTCAACTTCTAGTCCAGTATCTGTTAAAATTTCAGCAACTCGTTGTGCTGGTAAGTCAGTGTCAATATAGGTTTTTAACCAATTATAAGATATCTTCATTTTTCTTGCAATCCTTGTCTATGGCAAATGTAATTATTACGGCTGCAATAGTGAAATTCTTCCCTTTAATTTTAGAGATTTCTTTTCTTGTTTCATGAATTGATGTATTGGTCGAATTTATTTTTATTTGGTTAGAATAAAAGATAGATTTGTAAAAGTAATATTGATTAACTACCCACGACAAATGAGAATTATTAAGACCTTATCAATTTTGACAATATTAAGCCTAGTGCTAATTGCTTGTCGCAAAAAAGATGTACCTAAGGTTGACTATGCTACAGAAATGCGAAATTTTGTCATTGAAATTTCCGAAACAGCAAAAGCTATAGATCCAAATTTTTTAATTATTCCTCAAAATGGAGCGCCATTAACTACCATTTCGCGTGAAAAGGATGGTGGATTGGCGACAGATTATTTAGCGGCAATTGATGGGCAAGGACAAGAGGATCTGTTTTATGGATATGATAAAGACGATAAATCAACTCCCTCAGATGCAAATGGACATTATTTATATTATTTGGATTTATTAGAGGCAAATGGAGTTGAGGTGTTAGCAACAGATTATTGCTCTACACAAGAAAAGGTCTTAGATTCTTATACCAAAAATGAAGCGAAAAATTATATCAGTTTTGCGGCAACTGAACGTAACTTAACCAATATTCCTGATTATATGGTTAACGTGCACAATGAGAATGAAGAAGAAATTGTAAGTCTTAATCTAGCAAAGAATTTTTTATACCTCATTAATCCTACAGAAGAGTTTAGCGATAAGGAAACATTTATCAATGCTTTAAAGGAAACAAATTACGATTTATTAATATTGGATAGAGATTTTAATGAAGAAGAGTATACACCACTAGAAATTGAATCGCTGAAATGGAAAAATAATGGAGCACGGCGATTGGTAGTTTGTTATATGAGTGTTGGCGAAGCTGAAGATTATAGATCATATTGGCAAAAAGAATGGAAAAAATTTAAAACTAGTCCAGATTGGTTGTATAGAGAAAATAAAAAGTGGAGAGGTAATTATAAAGTGTTTTATTGGATGGAATCTTGGAAAAACATTATTTATGGGAATGAAAACTCATATTTAAATTCACTTTTAGATTTAGGATATGATGGCACGTATTTGGATATAATAGATGCGTATGAATATTACGAGGAACTATAAAATTATCATTGCCGTACTAACCATTGTGTTGGTGAGTAGCTTTACCATTACTACTGGTCAAAACCAATCACAGGTTGATAAAGAAGCCATTTTAGCGCAACACAATTATTATAGAGATCAAGTTGGTGTACCGAATTTAGAGTGGTCGGATGAATTGGCCGAATACGCACAAAATTGGGCTAATAAATTGGCTCGTAAATGTAATATGTATCACAGTTCAGGAGAGTATGGTGAAAATATTTATTGGACGAGTAGTACTGCGACGGAGGCTGAAGTTGTAGATTATTGGGCAAGTGAAGAAAAGTATTTTAATCACCGCAATAGAACTTATAAAAAAGGTTCAGGCCTTAAATCAGGGCATTATTCGCAGGTCATTTGGAAAGAGACAACTCATGTTGGAGGTGCAGTTGCTGATTGCAAACATGGTGGGCAAATTTGGGTATGTAATTATGATCCTCATGGTAACGTCATAGGACGCAAGGCTTACTAAACTTATTTTCCAAAAACCTCTTGAATACGGTCTTGCAAAGCAGGAACGACTTCTTTTTCAAACCAATCATGTTTTTTTAGCCAAATTCCATTTCTGGGAGATGGATGAGGAAGGACAAAGTATTCAGGTAAATATTCCGCATAGTTCCAAACAGTTTCAGTTAGGTTCTTTTTCGCCATGTCTTTCAGGTAGTACTTTTGTGCGTATTGCCCAATGAGCAATATTAATTTGACCCCTTTCATTTTTTCAAATAACTGATCATGCCATTGTGGTGCACATTCTTTTCGTGGAGGAAGATCGCCTGATTTTCCTTTGCCTGGATAACAAAACCCCATTGGTACAATTCCAAATTTTTCAGGATCGTAAAACGCAACATCATCAACGCCTAGCCATAGTCTCAAACGTTTGCCACTTTGGTCATCCCATGGGATTCCGCTTTTATGAACTCTTGTTCCTGGGGCTTGTCCAATTATTAAAACTTTGCTGTTTTTATGTGCGCTCAAAACTGGCCTTGGCCCTAATGCCAAATGATCCTTGCAAATATCGCAACCTGCAATTTCTTTTAATAAATTTTTCATAAAGTGTTCTTTTTGAGATGAGTGCTATTGAAATAAAAGCTCTTTTTCATCCTGTTTAAGCTATGAATGCTGCCATAAAATAATTATATTAGAGCACTATGAAGGTTTTTAAGTTTACAAAATTGACTTGGGCAATAGGAACAGCTCTCACATTTCTATCTGTTGATGTCATGGGACAAGATTTTTCGTATGGAAGTGTAACAGTTGAAAGTGCTACATTTACCGGTGGAAATTTACCCATAAGAAGAGACGAAGGAGCAAGTTTTTACGGAACACCACATTGGATTGCAGGAGAAGTTATGCAAGTCCCGGTGGCTTATGTTAGCGGAAATGCACCAAGAGTAAATGTCAATTTTAATTTTGAATGTGCTAATGCACCTGATTCTATTTGGGTTAGAGGAATTGGTCCTGAAGGATTTGATTTTCAACCAAGAAAATTAGCTTTAGAAGCTGAAGGGGGAGATCTTCATTCTTTTTATTATC
>CAKZPK010000160.1 GCA_937139035.1 uncultured Crocinitomix sp.
TCAGAAGGAACCAACATAGAACTCTCAATGTGAATGTGAGCATCTATAAACCCGGGTAAAATATAATCTTCTGAATCCGTGTCTTGTTCTGTAATTGACTGTATACGTCCGTTTTCTATAATGACTTGACCTTTGTAAATACGCTGATTTTCAATGTCAACAATGTTTCCTTTTAAAATCACAATAATAGGATTAAATTTTTTAAAATAACTGAGCTA
The DNA here is from genome assembly GCA_937139035.1 of uncultured Crocinitomix sp. Classification (GTDB taxonomy): domain Bacteria; phylum Bacteroidota; class Bacteroidia; order Flavobacteriales_D; family Crocinitomicaceae; genus Crocinitomix. The sequence continues at coordinate 219 of CAKZPK010000160.1, forward strand.
ACAATGTAGTAAATTCCGTTTATATTTGCGCATGATTTCTTTCGATAATACCGAGATTGCTTTTGCAGGGAAAACGGATAATGATCTGCAATGGACGTATCGCTTGTTTAATATGATTGGGAAGCCCTGGCTGGTAAAGTTTGGGAAATTTGCAACCAATTTTGCATTTGCAATTCGTTTGCCAATTAAAGGAATGATCAAAAAAACCATTTTCAAACATTTTTGTGGAGGAGAGGCAATTGCAGATTGTTCTGGAAAAATAAATGAGTTGGGCCAATTTGGGATTGGAACAATCCTAGATTATTCGGTAGAGGGGAAAAGTGAGGATGAAGATTTAGATCGAACAAGAGATGAGATTATAGAATCAATTGCTGAAGGTAAAGTAAATGATCATATTCCCTTTGCAGTATTTAAAGTGACTGGAATCGCCCGAACTGATTTATTGGAGAAAGCTAATGATCCGAATACTGTATTGACAGAACAAGAGAAGAAAGATTTTGCAGATGCTATGGCAAGAGTAGACGCTATTTGCAAAGCCGCGTATGAAGCTGACGTCCCATTGTTTATTGATGCTGAAGATAGTTGGTTTCAAGATGTAATTGACCGCATGACAAATGCAATGATGGCGAAGTACAATAAAGAAAAAGCCGTGGTATATAATACCCTGCAAATGTACCGTCATGATCGTTTGGAGTTTTTGAAAAAAACGCATCAAGAGGCCTTGGCTGGAAATTATTATCCAGGTATTAAAATGGTTCGTGGAGCCTATATGGAAAAGGAACGCGAAAGAGCAGAAAAAGAAGGATACCCTTCTCCAATTCAGCCAGACAAAGCCGCAACGGACAGAGATTATAATTTAGGATTGGAATATATCATAGAACATATTGATCGATTTGCTCTTTGTGCCGGAACTCACAATGAACAAAGTTCGTTGAAATTGGTAGAGTTGATGAATGAAAAAGGAATTGCAAAGGATGATAAGCGGGTTTATTTTGCTCAATTATTAGGAATGAGCGATCATATTTCATTTAACGTTGCACATGCAGGTTATAATGTTGCTAAATACGTACCATATGGACCTGTAAAAGAAGTTATGCCGTATCTATTGCGCCGTGCAGAAGAAAATACGTCTGTTGCTGGGCAAATGGGACGTGAATTGTCTTTAATTGTATCAGAAAAGAAAAGACGTAAAGTAGCTAAGTCAGGAAAATAAAGCGTTTCCAAATTTCAGTTATCTACAAGCTGTTTCAATTCATTTGTCACGACTGAGAAAAATTAAGTAAATTACCAGCTTATGAATCAGCTTTGGCCTGGTATATGTTTTTTAATAAGTATAGGATGCCTTTCATATATTGCATGGCGGTTCATGCGCCGGCAAGATTTTAAAAAAGCACTTATAGTTGTAATTATTATTGGCGCCGTGCTTCGCATCATAGGAGCAACAGATTCACATTTACATGCTTGGGATGAACGCTATCATGCTTTAGTCGCAAAAAACTTAATCGAGCATCCATTAACTCCAACATTGCATGAGCATCCAATTTTAAAGTTTGATAATGATAATTGGGTTGGAAGCAATATTTGGTTGGGTAAACCGGCTGTTCCGTTATGGCTCATGTCAGGTTCAATAGCCATTTTTGGTAATAATTTATTGGCAGTACGATTGCCTTCAATATTACTCGGTTTATTGGCTGTTTGGTTAACATTTTTAATTGGGCGCAAGCTGTTTGATGAACGCACGGCTTTATTGGGTGCTTATTTTCATGCCATTAATGGACTTATAATTGAATTAGTAGGAGGGCGTGTTTCTTCTGATCATGTAGAGGTTTGTTTTATTGTAATGGTAGAGATTGCTATTTATTTAATCATTCTTAATCTCAAGCCAAAACCTTCATTAAAACTATCCTTTTTTGCAGGTGTGTTCATGGGATTGGCTTTTTTGTCTAAATGGTATCCTGCACTTATTGTTCTCCCCGTTTGGTTGGCCTTTATGGTAACCTATGGTAAGTTTAATTGGAGGATGTTCTTAAAGCAAGGGATTTTGATTCTAACAGGATTTGCTGTTACTGCATTGCCATGGGTTTTTTATATGCGGGCTATTTACCCTGACGAGATGAATGCAATTTTATTCAATGCATTGTCTGCTTATTCTGAAACGGTAGAAAGTCATGTCGCCCCATTTTATTATTACTTCCATAAAGTGCTGGTTATTTATAGTGAGTTGTTTTATTTGGCACTCGGCTTTTTCATTTATCGCTTGTTTAAATCAGAAAATAAAGTAACCTATGTAGGATTGTTAGTTTGGATTTTGCTCCCAATGATTATTTTCACTCTGGCAGATACGAAGCGACAGACTTATTTGCTCATTTCTGCTCCCGCATTTTTCCTTATCATGAGTTGGTTTTGGTTTTATGTTCGTGATTTTTATTTGAATGCACGCTATAAAATCGTTAATGGTATTTTACTAACGGCAATGCTTGTGCTTCCATTAAGGTATATGGTAGAGCGTGCAAAATTGTTTGGCGGTGATCAACGTATTGCTGCTTACTACTATTTCAGCGAGGAACAATTGTCAATTTTAGATGAGAAAACGATTGTTTTTGGAACAGATGATTATGTTGAAATGATGTTTCATACGGATGTTCATGCAGCGTATCGTAAAATTCCAGATGAAGCTAAAATGACGGATTTACAAGCGCAAGGTTTTAAGGTGTTGATCGTAGATAATCAGCAGTTTATTCCTTTTGCTCCTTAGCCAACTCTTTTAGGCATTCATTGCAAAGACAGTTGTCATACTTGTCTCTTAATACATCCAATTCAGACTTTGAAAGCACTACATTCGAACAATGGCAGTTCTTAATATCATCCATTTGACATTCGAAGGTTGCATTGCATTTTGCGCATTTTTTCTTCATCTATTCTGCAATTTGTTTGATAACCTTCAACGTTGCTAAAATTAATCCTCTATTTCCCCCACAAAATTAGGTGCAAAATTCACTAAAAATAATTGTTTACTTGCCCGTGTAATAGCAGTATATAACCAACGCATATATTCTACATCCCACATGTCTTCTAAAAAATAACCATGATCCACAAAAACAGCTCCCCATTGTCCACCTTGTGCTTTATGACAAGTAACAGCATAACCAAATTTTACTTGCACGGCTTGGAAATAGGGATTTTGCATAACCTTTCTATTGCGCTCGCGTTTGTTACGCAAGTATGGATACTCTTCAGTTGCAATACGGTGAAATAGCATTTTCATATCGTCCCGCGGAAGAGATGGGCCTTCATGTCGAATTGAATTGAGTAAAATTTTCATTTCAATATCCTTCATGTCAGGATAATCGATCAGTCTTACAATGACATCTGCAAATTCGCAACCAAAGATTTCTTCGCGCCGCACAATCTTTAGTATTTCCATTAACTCACCATTGGCAATAAATCCAGCCTCTGATTTTGCGTCCAACCAAAAGTAATTATTCCGTGTGGCCATTAATACGTCTCCGGCGTTTAAGTCCTCTTCTTGCCATAATATTCTTCGCCTAATTTGCTCATTAAACAAATTTGCACGTTTATTTGAACGGGTAACAACCATTACTTCATCTCGTCCAAAATTATGAATGGCGTTTTCCAGCTCCTCTTGCAAATCCATTCCTGTTATGGCTCTTGCGTCTTTGCTGTTTGTCGGTAGTAATGGAATCTCATCTGTGAATGAGCGCAAGGCTCCTGCTAAATCTAAAATGCCTGATTTTTCATCCTGCCGAACAATTTCACTCAATTCGCTCGTAAAAATATCTAAAGAATACTCTTGATTTAAATGGTCTTTTTCTAATGCAGGGCTTTTTGCCATACCAATAGGAGGGAGCTGCCCTTTATCTCCCACAAAAATTAATTTGCAATTCTGTCCCGAATAAACATATTCAATTAAATCATCCAATAAATTACGTTGGCCATAATTGTCTTTTCCTTGAATGACAGAACTTGTTGAAATCATTGAGGCTTCATCCACCACAAAAACTGTGTTCGTATGTTTGTTTTGCCCCAAAGTAAAACCGTCACTCCCTTCTGATTCGTTTTTGAAATATATTTTACGGTGAATGGTGGAGGCCTTTGAACTGCTATAATTTGAAAGTACTTTAGCAGCTCTTCCAGTTGGTGCTAATAAAACTGATTTTATTTTAACTTGATAAAGTGTATTAACAAAACCTCCAATAAGACTTGTTTTCCCCGTTCCTGCATATCCCGTTAATATAAACAGTTCAAGTCCGTCAGAATGTTGTGCACCAAACGACCATAGAAAGTCAGTCAAGCCTTCAATAGCGCTATTTTGATCTTGCGTAGGCTTAAATCCTAGGTTTTCTTCAAAATATTGCTTGAAATTCGATTTTTGGACAGCGTTTTTCAAAGTGCTAATATAAAATTAATGTTAAGTCTTATTGATTTATGAACTTTCATATTTCAATTGGAATTAGTGTAAGAAATAGGTATGTGCGCCCGAAAAATTTAGATATGCCCATTCCATTGAGTTAAATATGTAAAAAATATATTGACTGACAGATTAACGTTCAAAAAAAATTGTAGTTTTGTCAAGGTACATTGAATACACAATTTAAATTTAAAGAATGGACATTTTTGAAGTATTAGGAACGATTGGATATTATGCAAAGAGGTACTTTTGGCCCACAATTTTCTTAATTGTTGGATTATTTCTTTTAAAAATGGCAGTAGTTCCTGTTAATGAGGTATTGGCTGACGGTAGTACATATCCGGTAAAACAAAGTTCTGGATTCCTTTATGCGAGTTTATTTTTCTTATTAGCTAGTGTTGTTTGGTTCCTATACTTATTGGAAATTGTTAAAACAGTAGTTGGTTATGCTGTAATGGTTGTTCTAGGAGTTTGTAGTTTGTACCTTATTTATACGGATTATACAACTATTAAGTCTAAAGTTGATTTAGATGCGGCTTATGAATTGAGAGATTTAGATATTAGAGCTAGAATGGATGACTTAAAGCAAGCCGAGTTAGCCTATAAAGAAATGAATGGAACTTATACGGATTCAATGGATGATTTGATTGATTTCGTTAAGAACGGAAAGAAAATGAAAATCTTGAAGGAAGGAAGTATTCCAGAAAGAAAAATTACGGTAGAAGAGCGTGATTATCTTTATAATGATGATCGTCCAATTGATAAACTAATGAATGAGGTGGAAGCCGCTGCATTAGCTAATTCTCCTTTTGCTGATAATGATACTACAGGATTAGTTGGTTTTGTTAGAGATACAAACTTTGTCGCTGTAATGGATGCTATTTTCTTAGATCAAAAAAGAATTGATGCAAGAGAAAAAATTGGAGCTTCACTTGATTTTAATGTAGATTCTTTACGTTACGTTCCTCATTCAAAAATTCCTGTAAGCTTAAAAGTGGGAATGATTGAAAAGAGTGAGACGGTAAAAGTTTCAACTATTTTAATTGAAATGGTTCACCCAATGAGTGGTGAATTAAAAGATTCAGTATTCTATTCAATCGGATCATTAACTGACAATCACTTACGTGAGAGTTGGAAGAAATAATTATTTCTAAGACATAGCAAAATGTTCAAACAGGAAGATGCCTATCAGTATGCTTTGTGCATGGATTTGACTCCTGATCATTTTCAATTTGCGATAATTGATCCAAAGCAGAAAAAAATAGTTCATTACGAAATTCATGACATTGTAGAATATACAAGAGATGGGGTAAAGTCTTTATTGGATAATCCTTATTTAAAACATGATTTTGCAACCTATTGCCTTTCATCTGGTGAAAATAGAAATACTTTAATCCCAATTGATTTATTCTCATACTCTAAACCCTTAGAGATATTTAAGCTCAATTATCCTGAGCCTATTGATGATTTGGATTATAATAGGATTTCAGAGATTGGTATTGTTAATATATATGAATTTCCCCTTTGGATTAAATCTCTCTTTGTAATTGGTTTTCCAAGAGTGAAAATAGTTCACCGTTCTACGGTTTTGTTAAGAGGAATATTTGATCAACCAACTTATAGTCCAAAAATTCATTTGTTTGTAGAGAAAGAACAGTTCTACATGCAAATAACGGAAAAGTCAAAACTCACCTATTTTAATCGGTTTGATTATAAAGAGATTGGAGATTTAGTGTATTATGTACTGTTTGTTTTAGAGCAAAAAGAATACGATCAATCTAAGTTTGACATTCTGTTTTACGGACAGCCTGTAGAATGGATAACACAAGAAAAAATACAAGATTTCTTTTCTTCAAAAGTTAAAATCTCTGATCAAAATGAAAAAGGAAATCACTTCATTTTAGCTAAACAATTGTTATGCGTGTAATTAGCGGGAAGTATAAAGGTAAACGATTTTCTCCACCCAAAAAATTTCCTTCGCGCCCAACTACGGACATGGCCAAGGAAGCCCTTTTCAGTATTTTAGATGCCAAAGTTTATTTTGAAAATTTAGACATTCTGGATCTTTTTTCTGGTACGGGAAATATCAGTTTAGAATTTCTTTCGCGTGGAGTAGGTAAAGTAATTAGTGTGGACAGTCATTTTGTTTCTTGGAAATTTCAACAAAAAACTGCCGACTCTCTCAACGAACCCTCTTGGCAGGTTTTAAAACAAGATGCCTTTACTTAT
>CAKZPK010000161.1 GCA_937139035.1 uncultured Crocinitomix sp.
ACATTCTATAATACTTTCGAAACTGAGTATAGAAAAGCAGAAGATTTTGGGAAGTTTGTAAAACAACGTAAAAGCGAATGTAAATCAGCATTAATACTTGTTGACAAACCAATTCGCGCATGGATTGATCATGTTCCTGAACTTTCGTCAGAATATGATGATTATGCACCGTCTGTAACAATTGATGGAGAAGAAATCATCTTCACTTCAAACCGTCCAAATGGACACACGCCAAATGAGGTAGGTGTTTATGATGATGACATTTACTCGGCAACTTTAGTAAATGGTACTTGGCAAAAACCTGTAGCTTTAAAAGGCAAGATTAATACAGAAAGTAACGACGTATCGAACAACCTTTCATACAATGGGACCAAGATGCTTATGAGTAAAATCAATGCGCAAGGAAATTCAGACATTTATGAATCTGAATTAAAAGGTGACACTTGGTCTGATCCTATTAGTTTTTCAAGAGATATTAATTTCAAATCAAACGAGCGTTATGCATCTTACAACTTTAATGATAGATCTATCTACTTCTGTAAAGACAAAGCAGGAGGAAAGAACGGATACGACATTATGGTATCAGGTGTAAAAGTTAAAAGAGAAAGATCATACGGATTACCTGTGCAGGTTATTGATGTAAGCTCTCAATTTAATGACGGGCCAATTTATTTGCATCCAAATGGAAAAATAATGTATTTCGCATCTGAAGGTTTTAACTCAATGGGTGGATATGACATTTTTTACGCAAAGAAAATTAAAGGTGGAGGATGGAGTAAGCCTGTTAATATTGGCGCTCCGATTAACACCCCATATGATGACTTCTTTTTTGCTGCTACTGCTAATGGTAAATTTGCCTATGTATCTTCTAATAGAGCTGGAGGAAAAGGCGGCTTTGACATTTACAGAGTAACATTTTGGGGAGAGGAAAAATCACCTTCATTTGCAACAGAAGATTATTTATTAGCATCTGTTGCAAAACCTATTCAAGATCCAGAATTGGTAGGAGAAGTAAAAGTGACGAGCATGGCAGAATTGACAGTATTTAAAGGGAAAACTTTAGATGCTATTACGAAAAAAGCCGTGGAAGCAGTTATCGAAATTACTGATAATGAATCAGGGAAAGTTGTACAAACATTTACAACGAATAGCGCTACAGGTAAGTTCTTAATCTCACTTGAGTCTGGTGCCAATTATGGTATTGCTGTAAAAGCAGACGGATACCTTTTCCATTCAGAAAATTTTGACATTCCACAAGGAAGTGCCTATAACTTAGTAAACAAAACTATTGAGTTGAAAAACATTAAAATCGGTAGCAAAATTGCGCTTAGAAATGTTTTCTTCGATACGGGTAAATCAAATATTCGCTCAGAATCAAATGCTGAGTTAGATCGATTAGTACAATTGTTAAAAGATGTACCTAGTTTGAAAATTGAATTATCAGGACATACAGATAATACTGGTTCTGCTCAAAACAACATTAAGCTTTCGCAATCACGCGCGGACGCAGTTGTACAATATTTAACAAGTAAAGGTATTGCAGGAAATAGATTAACTTCTAAAGGCTACGGATCTGACAAACCAGTTGATACAAACGCAACTGCAACAGGTAGACAAAATAACCGTAGAACAGAATTTGAGATTACAGCAAATTAAAATACAATAACCAACCCCTATGAGAACGTCCTTTTTGCTATGCAGAAAGGACGTTTTTTTTATTTCAATTTGTATTCAGTAATTTTTGAAGTTTCCAAAATCCTTTACAAGCACCAAAGTTCTTAGTATCAGCATTGGTCCCTACAACATGAAGAATAGTACAACCAAAACAAATTTTAGCAATACCCACGATCTTATTCTGCTTTTTAAAAATTAAAATATCACTATAAACTGGCAAGCACATCCACTTACTTTCGCTTGGGTCAAAACTCTTTTCTCTGAATAAATCATTCAACTCATAGTGCTTATGCTCAGGAACAAGCTGATAGTTGTAACCAAAGCTTTCTAACTCCTCAATAAACATGGTGTCTACCAGGTTTTTGGGAACATCATCAGCTAAAACCTCTATAAACCTTTCAGTTACTGCGTTATCAGTATTAGATGATTCAAGTAAATACAAAGAGTCCTCCGAAACAAAAGTAGAATAATAGTCCACTTGATCGAAGTCAAAATAATGAACCTTGAATTCATCCCAATTTTCTGATTCAACCTGAGAATTACAACTCGCAAAAATGAGGGTAAAAAAATAAAATAGCCCCAATTTAAAATACTGCATATTCAGAGATGTTTAATCAATTTTAATGCTCATTACCAATACATCATCAATTTGCTCTTCATCTCCTAACCATTCATTAAAAGCATTTTCAAGCTTATTTTTTTGTTCGGCCAATGGTAAATGAGCTATTGAGATTAATAATTCTCTAAATCTACGATAGTTATATTTTTTCCCTTTTGATCCTCCAAATTGATCTGCGTACCCGTCTGTAAACACATAAATTTGGTCACCTAATTGCAAATCAACAATGTGATTCGTAAAAGGTTTTTCCTCATCAGAACTATTACCAATTGGATGTTTATCCCCTTTGATTTCTAGCAAAACAACCTCATCAGATTCAGAAACTATATTCATTGCAGGCAACAGTTGGTCTTTATCAAATGATTTTTTGTTTCTAAGCAGGTATAAAGGGTTTTTAGCACCAGCAAAATACATTTTGCTTCGATCATGATTCAGCGCACACATAGCAATGTCCATTCCGTCTCGAACGGCCTTTCCATCAATAGTTCTGCGTAAAGTTTTGTTGACTCCACGGCTTAAATAAAATAAGGCCTCTCCTGGAGAATTAACCGTTGGTTCTGTTAAAGTTTGACTCAGTAGATTATTCCCTACAATACTCATGAAAGCACCCGGTACGCCATGACCAGTACAATCTACAGCTGCAAATAAAACATACTTATTTTCTACAGGAGCATTAGTGGTACTGGTTGATTCAACAAAATAGAAATCACCACTTACAACATCTTTTGGGCGGTAAAAAATAAACGAGTTTGGCACTAAATTATTCACCTGCTCGTCAGAAGGGAGAATGGCTTCTTGGATTCGCTTCGCATATTTAATACTACTTACAATCTCTTGATTACTTTTTGCTAACTCCTCTTTTTGCAATTCAATTTCAGAGGTTCGTTCTTTAACTTGGCGCTCTAAGCGGATGTTACTCTCATCCATCAAAGCATTTTTTTCTTTTAATGTATGCAAGGCCTCTTGTTGCGCTTCTTCTTTTTCCTTTTGCAATTTTCCATATTTATTTGACATGGAAATACTGAGCACTACAAACTCTAGAGCCGAGCTAATTTTTAAAGCTCCTAAGGATATAATTTTATCTCCTACAATACTCAAATTACCCAGTATAAACACCACTCCACCAATAATTAAAATGATAAATGCCAGAGCAAAGAAAAAGTCAACATTTACCCCTTTTAAGCGCAGTCTAATAATTGTATAGGCAGCCAATAAAACACTAAACAGACTTGCGGCATTAATAAGCGGGAATGAAATTTCATACAAAGTCCCCGGAATAAGTGACATGACAATTATACCAACCATCAAAAGCCTTACGCCATAAAAAACCTTCCATAAAACGGGGCTATTATTTTTAAGCTGAAGGAAATTATTGACATAGGTTAAAAGAAAAATAACCGTTAGTCCAGCAAACACCAGTAAGGAATGACTGGCTAAATAACCTCCTCCTGGAAAAAAATGATGATGAGAATAGCCATCTAAAGAAAACTGCAACATTCCTTGTGAAAAGGCATAAAGAATGTAGAATAAAAAAGTTTTATCTCGAAGGAAAAGGAAGAAGAAAAAGTAGATAATGACTACCAATGCAATCAAACCAAAGTAAAAACCATTTTTAAATTGATTTTTAAAGTCCTGTGCAAAAAAGGACATTCGGTCATGGAAAATAATGGGCGCAAAAAGTAACTCTCCGTCACTCTCCAGTTTCAAATAGAATGTTTTACTCTCCCCTTTCTCTAAGTCAATTGGAAAGAGGTTTTTGCGGTGAACAATCTCTTTATCGTCATAATGAAAATCATCTCCACTGACATAATGCTTTTCAATTATGCCTCCATTAATTTCAAAAAGTTCGGCCTTGTTGGTTACGGGGCGAGCGGTTTCAAAAATAAAATGCTCAAACGTAGTTTGATTTTGAATGGTAAAACGCATCCAATAGCGGGATGCCGTAAAATTAAAGTCTGGAATTTCTTCTTCGCTTCGGACAAAATTATCTGTATTCAAAGCTAAGACCTGCTCAATAGTCTCATATTGATTCTCAGTATCTTCAAAAACACCTATCCCAACTCCCGAAGATTTTCCCATGTCATCATCCGAAAGAATGATTTCACTTTGTGAATATCCTATTACGGAAAATATCACACCAGTAAAAACTAGGAAAAGGAGCCTTATCAACATTGTCTAAATATAATGAAATAAAGTCTCGATTATTTGTCAATTCTTACGAAGGCTATATGAGTGTTATCAATAAATGATACTACTCATTACTAAATTCATAAAAAATGCCGTCTCAAATTCTCTTCTTTTGAGGAGAGAGAACGAGACGGCACTATCTTGATTTACAATGATTTTTTTACAATTGCGAATCGGGAAATTACTATTTAGTCAAAATGAACAGTACAACCTCCTCCGACACAATCAGCATCTGCTCCAACTCCGTTACCAGAAATTGTGTTATAGGTCATGACACCTGCAGCATCAGTTTGAGTAACGCCACCGCAAATCATAGTTGAAGATCCGTAAACGTAACCTCCCCAACTATTTGAATTTGAAATTGTAGAATTATTTAATTCTAATCTTCCATCTAATACTAATCCTGCATACTCCCACGCCCAATAAGAACCACCATCAGTGATGTTAGCATATGTCAACTTATTATTGGGATTATTGGATTGAATTCTAATTCCGGCCCAATATCCAGGACTGGCAAAACGCCCATTAAAATTAATCGGCATTGATGCTGTTCCTACTGCTGTAATCCAACCAGACTCTCTAACGTCTATTCCTTCTCCAGCTTCAAATAAAATAGTTGATCCCGCATTAATTGTTAGCCCAGCACTTACATCAACAGTACTTAAAATCAATAATGGTGTTGTTGTTCTTCTCCATGTCTGGTCTGAATTAACAGCCCCTGATCTAACATTAATATAAGCCTGTCCGTTACCACTATTATAATTTGATGCTTCGTCTAACGAAGCTACATGTTGCGCTTCAACACTCAACCCAACTGTTGCATTACTTGAAAAAGTATTATTTGCAAATTCAGCAATTGTTGTTCCATCTTCAGCATACAACCCTACTTCCTGAGAATTTGAAAGCGTTGAATTTTTAATTGCTAATCTTGCTGATCCGCTCATATATAAATTTGCGAAATCCCATCCCCAATATGAACCTGCATCAGAAATTGTTACAAATTCTAATCGGTTATTAGGGTTATTAGACTGGATTCTCATTCCTTCCCAATAACCTGCACTAGCAACTTCACCTTTAATTGCAATAGGGTTTACAGCATTTCCTACTGCCGTAATTGACCCAGAAGGATCCACATCAATTGATGCACCTGCACACATTATTACAGTAACACCTGGATTAATTGTTAAAGCCGCACTTACTTCTATGTCTCCACATACAGTAACAGTTGCGGCTGACCATGTTGTAGGAGATGTTATATCATCAACTACTTCTGTCGAAGTGCCAGGAGTAGTCCCGTCATATTCACAA
>CAKZPK010000162.1 GCA_937139035.1 uncultured Crocinitomix sp.
CATATTTTAGAAACGTATTTCAAAATAGATTCAGCTGCTTTAACATTCTATGAAGCATTTAAGCGACCAAATTACGGCTACTTAAAGCCTGAAGAATCTGAAAAGTATATTGTAAACGCTTCTGTAATTGTTGCTCTTATCAAACTTGAAGCTGAACGGACAGCTGAAAGATTAAACAAAGGAGGTTCCGTCCGTGCAACGAAAGATGTTAAATCAGTAGCTGAAACAATTCTCGAAGATGCAATATCGTTCCAGTCATACTTACGATCAATTAATCTGACTGAGCATTCTTTACCAACACATCCACGTCGATTCCGAAAAAAGATACAAGATTTTAAGGATCATGGATATGTTACATTGATAAAAGATCCTGAAGGTAAATCAATAAGCAATGCCACTAAAGTGGATAGTGAAGTTCTAGCATTACTAAATAACCTCTTTTCAACTCAATCAGATAAGCCTACCGCAACTGAAGTAGCCCGACAATATGAAGGTTTTTTAAGTGGCTATGTTGATATTATAAATAATAAAACAGGCGAGATATATGATCCGCTTTCATTCAAACCAATATCCAAATCAACAGTTAAGGCCTACTTGGCTAAATGGGAGAACAGACCAGCAAATGAATTGAAAAGGGATAATGACCGCCAAAAATTCATGACAAAGCATGTTCCTTATTCTCAATTAGAACAACCAAGGTTTTCAGGATCTATAATTTCAATTGATGACCGCCAACCTCCATTCAAATATCCTTCAGGTGCAAGTGGCAAAAGGTTATGGTTTTATATTGGTATCGATTTGGCTTCACAAGCAATAATTTGCTGGGTGCATGGTAAAACCAAAGAAGGTTTGATCAAGAACTTCTATCAACAGCTAATTCGTAACTATCATGATTGGGGATTCAATTTGCCTGACGGATTGGAATGTGAATCATCATTAAATAGTTCTTTTACTGATACTTTTTTACGCAACGGAGCAATGTTTCAAGATGTGCGTATTGAGGCAAATAGCGCAAGGTCAAAACGAATTGAAGCATATTTCAAGCCTTTAAGATATGGACTGGAGAAAAAACGTGAAGGATGGATCGCAAGGCCTCATGCTCTATCTGAAGCCAATCAACAATCCCAAAAACCTGCACCCATTATTCCTTATGAAAACATTGTAGATGGTTGCCTTCAGGACATTGTTACTTGGAATAATTCTCCCCATAATATTGATAAAGGAATTTCACGCTGGGATTATTGTGTGCAAAACCAAAACCCAAACTTAAAACCAACCAATTATCGAACAATACTTCCACACTTAGGGAATTATACTCCATCAAGTTGCAAAGCAGGTATTGTTCAGCTGAATAGTAAGAAATGGTTGCTTGCACAAAACGGTAGAATCAGCTTGGGGGATGAATTGATTGAAACCATGAAATTGGTGGAGCAAAAGGATATCAATATCTACTGGATTGATGATAATCAAGGAGAAGTGATTAAGGCAATGGTTTTTGCCAATGACGGTAGATACTTAACCGAATTAATGCCAATGCCGACAGCTGCACGTGCAAAAATTGAAGAAACGGCTGCACACCGCGAGGCGAAAGTGATACTCGACAGCTATAAAATCACGGTTACTTCATACTTCAAACGCGAAAAGAACTCACGCGAATCACTTACCATAATTGATAACCGTCCGAAAGTACTTAACAACAATTTCTCAATACCTGGTCTTAATTCATTTACACCTCAGATTGAAGAGGTAGAGGATTTAGGATTTGAGGTAGAGGAAAACGAAGAACAAATAATCACACCGCTCAACACATCAGACGATTCTTGGGCATCAAACTTTAAACTATGACATTACCACAAAATTTTAAATCAAAAGTTAGAGAGGCGGTTCTTGAATCCCGAAAACGTCACGGAGGATCTGATGCAGCTTATGCAAAAACTTTAGGGATCTCCCCAGCAATATATTCCCGAATAAAGAGCGGAGAAACTGACAATATCGTAACTGATGCTAAATGGCTGCAATGGGGACGTGAGCTTGATGTGTCAATGAAAAACCAAAATTGGAAAATTGCTCGCACATCAGTCTACAATAACATTGAATCGAATTTGAAATTTTGCCAAACCTTTTCCAAATCCATGATTTTGGTGGATGATAATGGAATAGGCAAAACAAGATGTGCAAAGCATATTGTCAAATCAATGATGAACGCCTTTTACTTTGATTGTTCACAAGCCAAAACAAAACAAGCCTTTATCCGCTCATTAGCGCAAACTGTCGGAGTGGAAAACCGAGGAAGGTACATTGATGTTAAAGCGAACTTGAAATACTATTTAAACGCCATTGAAACACCTCTGATTGTTTTGGATGAAGCTGGAGATCTTGAATATTCAGCATTTCTTGAGATAAAGGAGTTGTGGAACGGAACTGAAGGAGCATGCGCTTGGTACATGATGGGGGCAGCAGGGTTGAGAGCCAAGATAAACAAAGGTATTGGGCGTGAAAAAGTTGGGTTTGCAGAGATTTTTGACCGTTTCTCTGATGAATTTATAAAGCTAGTGCCAGTTGGATCAGATAATAAACAAGCTTTTTATCGTGAGCTAATCACAAGCGTAGCATCTGTTAACGCTGAAGCGAAGATCGTTCCAAAATTGGTCAAAAAATGCGTTTCAACGGACTTTCAAAAGTCCCTTAGAACTCTTGAAACATTAATCCAAGTAGCAAGATAAGATGGGGAGAACTATAAATACAGGGACTTTACTGCGAAAAGTTTATAAAACACTTGCATTTACAGGAATGTGGCTTTTATGCATGGGCACTCCGCAAATGAGAGGTTTTTGGATTATTTATGGTAAAGAGAAAAACGGTAAGACGTGGTTCGCGCTCAAATTAGCAGAATACCTGTCAAGTTTTGCTAAAGTGCTATATGTGAGTGCAGAGGAAGGCACAGAGTACGACTTTCAACAAAGCGCAAAAAGAGCGAACCTAGATCCAGCAAACAAACAATTGCAGTTCATTGAATATGAACCATTCGACGAGATTTTGGAACGCCTAAACAAGCGCAAATGCCCTCGGATAATCTTTATTGACAATACAACCATGTATCAAGATGAATTGAAAAACGGAGTTGTACGAGAAATCAAAAAAAACTATCCAAATCACCTATTTGTATTCCTCGCGCATGAAGATGGCAAAGAGCCTGACGGAGCAACTGCCAAACTTATTAAAAAACTAGCAGCAATCATTTGCCGAATTGAAGGACTTAAATCATTCGTGAGTGGACGTTGTCCGGGCGGAGTTATCACAATAGATGATACCAAAGGAGAATTATATCACGGATCTAATCCACCTAACAATGAAGAAAACTAAAAACGAGAGACTAATTAAAAATTTGACCTGCCAATATGAAAACAAAAACGAGAATAGACAAAAGAAGAATGGAGTTCGAGTCCAATCGACAGTATATCCAGCATGCCGTAGGTCTAAGTGATTACAATTATAATTTACTGATATACGAAACGGGTATGCTCTTTTTAAATCAGCTATATCCTGAAGGTACCAGCTTTTACAAATGGTTATCTATTCATGAAAGATCTCCAAGTTTTTGGAAATGGTGGAAAGCTGAATGGCACAAATGGGAAGATGAATTTCTACAGCAGCTGGAAGATAACAAAGTCATCACCTTTTCGCCTGCCTTTTATGGTCGCAGAATAGTTTCAATGACCAATGAAAAGCATATCGAATCCAGTTATCAACACAATTATTTAAAACACCAAAACTATGAGCTTTACTAGCAAAAACAACTACCGAAAAGAATTAGAACAACGTGAGATCCAAATCAAATCAGATATCACGGTTAAAGAAAAAGAACAGAAACGGCTTACCATGAATGATCCAAGATGGTGGGAATTAAACACCAAGCTAAGGTTACTATTCATTGACAAAGAAACTGTTCGAACACGCATTGCTGGCTTAAACAAGTCCTTTTCAGGAATACAGCCAATACGAATCGACGAAAATCAATTTTTAAACAAAAACAGATAGAATGAGCAATTCAGATATCGTGTTGGTCGCTAACACGCAAAAAGTAGCAGACGGAAAATGGAAAGATGAAAAAGGGTTTGATATTCCTGTAAATCGCATTACCAAATTTGAAAGAAAGGTGGAACGCAATTGGGGTACATTATTCAAAAAGGCCTCCAAAATCAATTCCGACTTATCCATTTTTAAAGATGAAATGAGAACCATCTGTCAAGAGATCTATGACGATTACATGGAGGAGAACAATGACGGAAAGAAAGGAAAGGGGAATTTCACTCATTACAATTTTGACCGAAGTATCAAAATTGAGGTCTCAATAAATGAGCGTATTGAGTTTGATGATCTTTCCATCCAAGCCTGTAAATCTAAACTGGACGAATTTCTTGAGCATAACATTGAGTCAAAAGATGAATTCATTAAAGAAATGGTAATGGATGCATTTGAAACGTCAAAGGGCAATTTAGATTCTAAAAAAGTGATGAGTCTTTTGCGATACGAGAATAAGATCAAAGCCCCTCTTTTTAAAGAGGCTATGAAACTCTTAAAATCGTCCATTCGTCGCCCTGATTCAAAAACATACTTCAGAATAAGTGCGCTTAACTCTGATGGAAAATACCAAAACATAGAACTCAACTTTTCCAGCATTTAAAATGGAATGGTGCAAAATCTCGGAGGATCTAAAGTCCAGTTATGTCGATCGTGTAAGAACGGTTAACAATATCCTCCGAGATCTTAATTACAGTTGGGACGAAATAGAAGTCTTTTGGCAGGAATGCATTAAAGAGGCTAAATCAAAACAGGAATTATTAACCAAAAATAGAACAATGAACAAACGAGAATTAAAAGCAGAAATCATCAGACTGAGAAATCATTACAATGATAAGTACTGGGAAAAATTTCCCGACACAGATAGTGTGGAAGCTTTGTCGGATGAACAAAAAGCGTATGTGACCCAAATGGATGAGGAGTTCGCAGATGAAGTAATCAATTTATTCATTAAAAACGAGAAGTAATGAATAGTTGGTACACAGTAAAAGTAAAGTTCACAAAAGAGTTTAATGATGGAACTCTCAAAAGAGTAACAGAGCCATACCTGATTAGCGCATTAAGTTTTACAGAGTCAGAGGCTCGTGTCTATAAAGAAATTGGTGAGTTCGTGCGAGGTGAGTTCCTTGTTACAGGAATTACCAAAACAGATTTTGCAGACATATTCCAATTTTCGGATGGAGATAATTGGTATAAATGCCAAGTAAGTTATGTGACCGAAGATGCAGATTCAGGAAAGGAGAAAAGAGTCAATAATAACTTTTTGGTAAATGCTCATAATGTTCGTGAGGCTTATGATCGCATTGAAACCAGTTTGAAAGGTTTAATGGTGAGCTATGAGATTCCGAAGATTGAGAAATCACCTATTGTAGAAATATTTCCATACGTGCCAGGTGAAGAACTAGAGGCAGATAAAGAAGAAACAAGTTCGCCAAACATCAATGTAGCGACTAAAGACACCGAAGAAATATGTTAGGGGAATTCAGGTCATAAAACAGCAATGTAAACGGCTGCGATTGGATATGCCCCTGAAAAACTGCCCCAAGGTATTTATCAGTTTTTCAACAAGGGTTAATGGTGACTGGATCTAAGATAAAATGCACCCAATACCAAAGATACTGACAGCAGGAATAGACTGCACTGGAGTAGTGGCGAATGGTAACGCTATTATTATTCGGTAGGCATAGCATAACGGCTAATGCAGGAAGGATTTGAACTGTTCGACACAACTCGCCTGTAACCGAATTAATAATCTTCTATGCAGGTTCGAATCCTGCCTACTCCACTAACATTTAAAAACAAGAAATAATGAAAGCACAAGAATTTCCACAACAAACAGTTGTAATTGCAGAAAATCAAGAAGAGTACAGCAGCCTTCCAGCTTCAGTCTCAAACGAAGGCGTTGTAACTTGTTGTTTTAAGCTAGATGAGGCCGAACAAAAGCAAGTAAGTGAGACAGGCGAAATTTGGTTATCAATATTGACTTTTGGTCAACCATTGCAACCAATTCACGGCTCCGTTTTAAATCCATTTACAGAAGATCCAAAAGCAACATCTAAAGGATAGGGATTTTTTGAAACACTAAAAACTAGAAAACATGAATGCTCAAATTTTATCAAAAATTGGTGATCTAAAGCCAGAAGAATTTCATTGCAATTGCTGCGGAGATAAGGTACCTGAACCCAAAGTTAAAAACAATGAAATTATATGTATAGGTTGCATTAAAAAGTTGCATCAATAAATTTCCTAACAACAGCCCTAACCTCACCGAACTGACACGGTGAGGTTTTGGTGGTAAACAAAAACGAGAAAAATGATAACAGTAAAAATGCCCATGCAAATTGATCGGGAGTTGATCAAAACTGCATACGATAACAACTTGATTTGTGCTCCAGAATTAGAAGTAGGCAAATTCATTCTAGTTGATGTTGTTTCTGAAGGATACATCATTCCAACACTAGCTTCTGTAATTGACAATAAAGATCACGCAACAAAAGCTGCAAATGCGCACAACAATTACAAGGGAATTAAGCCTGATAAAGCAGCCAAGTTGATCGGTCAATCAATGAACAATTGTCTCTCTAAACCTACGAAAAAATGATACTAGCATTCAAACAACAGTTTGTGCCTAAGATCAAAAACGGTCAAAAAAAGCACACATTAAGATTAGATCCCCACAACCGCTGGGAGAAAGGTCGGTCAATTCAAATGGCTACTGGAGTTAGAACTAAAAACTACAATTGCTTTAAAGAATCCGAATGCCTTGGAGTTCAAAATGTTTTTATGTCCTACGCATATAACGATTTAATAGAAATAAGTGTTGGAGATCGGACATTATATAGTTACAGTGAACGATTGGAACTAGCTATAAACGACGGTTTCGACGATTGGGAAAGCTTTTTTAATTGGTTCTATCCTTTAATAGCAAAAACAGAAAACAATTGGCTTGAACTAAAACTAATTCACTGGACCGAAAAACGATATTAAAATGGCAGAAAACAGCAAAATAGAATGGACAGATCACACAGCCAATCTTTGGCACGGATGCACTAAAGTACATCTTGGATGTGATAATTGTTACGCAGAGGCTACCGCAAAAAGATGGGGTAATGATGTTTGGGGTAACGATAAACCCCGTAAAGAGATTAAATCATTTTGGAAGGATCTATTTAAGTATCAGAAAAAAGCTGCTCAAGCAAATGAGTATCACAAAGTCTTCATTGGCTCAATGATGGACATCTTCGAAAAGCCAATGCCACTGATTAATAGTAAAGGCGAAAAGTTGAGTTATAGCACACATTCCTTACGCAGCAAACTGTTTTCGGAGATTGATTTAGATATGTATCCAAACTTGGTTTTTCTATTTCTTACCAAACGTCCAAGTAACATCAACAAATACATTCCTGAGCATTGGAAAACATCTCCCCCTCAAAATGTAATGTTTGGCACTTCTCCTGTAGATCAATTAACGTTTGAAAAACTGACACGCCAACTCCTAAAGGTTTCAGGTTATAAATTCTTGTCAATTGAACCCCAGTTGACTCATATAAATATTCGCAGTATGTTCTTGTTTAGATCTACAATTCATTGGATTATTCAAGGAGGAGAAAGCGGTCAAAGAAAACGTCCTTTTAATTTACTATGGGCTAAAGACATGGTTAATGCATGTAATAGTCTAAACATCCCTTATTTCTTCAAACAGATTGATAAGGTTCAAGAGATCCCTACAGATCTAAAAATAAGACAATTTCCTAGAAACCTATTTCACACACTTAAAAGGTAAAAATGAGCGCACAATTGAACTTGTTTACAAACTCAAAACTATCATTTGATGAATCAATTCAAATATTAATTGACTCTGTTAATGCAATAGCATCAAATTATGATCATTGGGTTTTCGCTTGGAGTGGAGGAAAGGATTCTACCACGCTGGTGACACTCATAATGACCTTAATAGATACTGGACAAATAAAACACAAGCCAAAAACCATTGATGTGTTAATTGCTGACTCAAGAGCTGAATTATTACCACTTCAGGCAGGGGCAGATCAAATATCTAAACAGTTGGTAGATCGAGGTGCTAATGTGCATAAAGTTGTTGCTGAAATGGATAAAAGATTCATGGTGTATATACTTGGTAGGGGCGTTCCGCCTCCAAACAACAACACATTGAGGTGGTGTACGAGACAGATTAAGATTGACCCTATGAAAAACAAGATGGAAGCCTTATTCAATCGATATGGAAGTAAGATGTTGTCTTTTGTTGGAGTAAGACAAGGTGAAAGTGCTATTCGAGATGGAAGAATAGCAATGAGTTGTAGTGCAAATGGAACTGAGTGTGGAACAGGACATCTGTATGAATCCGTTGATGAAAGTATATCTGATAAATTAATGCCTATTCTACATTTTCGAACATGTGTTATTTGGGACTGGCTTCAAATATATGCGCCTTCTAAAAAATTTGGAAATTGGGAAACTCAACTTTTAGCGGAAGCATACGGAGCGTATGAAGAGGATGATCCTCGCGAAATAAATGCTCGAACTGGCTGCAATGGTTGTCCACTTGCTTCAAAAGATGTTGCCTTAATCACAATTTTAAAAAATCCATATTGGCACTATTTAAAGCCTCTATTGAATCTCCGAGTAATATATGACGCAATGCGTCTCCCTAAATACCGATTAAGAAAGAAAGGTGGGCATAGAAACAAGGATGGAAAACTGGCTAAAAATCAAAATCGAATGGGTCCAATTGCATTAAAGTTCCGCTTGGAATTTCTTAAACAAATATTGCAGATTCAAAGGGAAATTAATGATCATGCAATCGAAAATAATAAACCAATCATAGACATTATTAATTCAGATGAAGAGGCTAGGATTAGGCACCTCATAGAGATTGGGACTTATCCGAATGGGTGGGAAGGAAGTGAACCTATGGCTGATGAGTACTTCGATATCCACGGAAATGATGGTACAATTCAAAAATCAATCTTTTAATATGAATAAATACGCCCAATTCTACGCCATACTAACCGAACTAAAAGCCCAAGGCCTTGCATCATCAAAAGAGCAATTGGTTAGCGATTATACTGAAGGCAGAACCGAAAGCCTAAAGGCAATGAACGAGCA
>CAKZPK010000163.1 GCA_937139035.1 uncultured Crocinitomix sp.
CATTCTTTAGGCTTGTTCTGTTTTTATCTACATATGTAAAAGTGAAAGTATTCACTAAGCCTTTTCGACTAATTTTACGATACATTGGTGATAATTCTGAAGTATCTAATGGTACAAAAACATCTGGCATAATACCTCCGCCACCGTAAACATCTCGTTTAAGTTTAAGTGTTTGAAACTTCAAAGAGTCAGGTAATTTGATACTGTCTCTATGCATAAACTCACCATTGTTATAACGATTCATATAATCATCTCTATATGCATCTACACCTTCTTCATAAGGTTTTTGAATAAAGCGTCCAGATGGTGTGAAATATCTTGCAATTGTGATTCTTATTTCAGAACCGTCAGATAATTTGAAAGGTCTTTGTACTAATCCTTTACCAAAACTTCTTCGCCCAATAATCATAGCACGATCCCAGTCTTGTAATGCACCTGAAACAATTTCAGAGGCAGATGCTGAGTTCTCATCAATTAGCACCACAAGTTTTCCTTTTTCAAATGATCCTTTTTTCTTGTCATGATAAGCTCTTCCTCTTCTGTCAACATCATTAGCGATTAGGTCTGATCTAGGTTGAGATCGTCCTTCTGAATAAACAATTAGTTTGTCATCAGACAAAAATTCATCCGCCATAAATTTGGCTACATTTAATAAACCTCCGCCATTTCCTTGCAAATCTAAAATTAGATTTTTCATGCCTTGCTCCTTTAATTCATTTAGCGCTTTTACAAGTTCGCCTGGCGTGGTACGTGCAAAACTGGTTACTTTAATATAACCTGTTTTGTCTGTTGCCATATATGAACTTGCAACACTGTATAATGGAATTTTATCACGTCTAACATCAAAATCTAATAGCTCGCTTTCGCCTTTTCTTTTAATGCCTAAAACAACTAATGAGTTTTTTTCACCTAAAAGTCTTTCTCTAACACCTCCAGTTTTTAACCCAATTCCAGCAATGTTTTCTTCGTCAACAACTACAATTTTATCCCCAGCTTGGATACCAACTTTTTCACTTGGTCCGCCTTCAATTGTGTTAATTACGGTTAATGTGTCTTCTATAATTCTAAATTGAATTCCTACACCTACAAAACTCCCATTAATACGGTCATTGGTTTGCGTAACGTCTTTCTTTGGAATTAAATACGTGTGCGGATCCAGCTCTTTTAACATAGCTACAATTGCTGCATCTGTAATTTTTGAACCATTGAATTCCTCTACGTAATGAGATTCAAGATATCCAAAAACTTCTTCAAATTTTACAGTAGTTTCGTCTTTATCATATTGGCTACTTGCGGTAAACGCAGTAAAAACCATTGCTATCAAAATGAATTTTTTCATCTGTTGGTGTTTGTTGTATAATTTCTCGTTAACAGTTAGTAACTGTATAAACGAAATCGTTTGTAAGTATATTTTACAGTCCTACGATTGGTTACGAATTTAGTAAAAATAAAAGTTTAGAACTCTTAATAATTTGTTAATTAAACGCAAGAATTATGCCTTGTTTTTTGAGCGAGAGATAGGTTTGATGAACGGTTAAAAACATATATAAAGCGTCAATTCTACCTTTTACCGTTTAAATGATCATGTTTTGTAATGATTAACGGAAAATTGGCAGGCATGAACGGATAATAAATTTTGAAGATGAATTGTTTGATAATCAATTGAGGCGGAAAATATTGTTTAGCTTTATATTAAGATGCGGTTTTGGCGACATATAAGTTTTTTTAGTTTCGTTTTTTGGACAGTTTTAATGACGTCCTGTAGCACAAAATCAGTAGAGAAAGGAGTCTACCATTGGGAAACAGATTTTAATCTGACTACTGAGGAAGAGAATTTTCTAATTGCCGAAGAAATTAATACAATTTACACCAAGTTTTTTGATGTTACTCTTAGCGCTGATATTAAAGCAATACCTGTTGCTAAAGTCAATTTTGTAACCGCTCCCCAGCAAGAAATTGTGCCGGTGGTTTACATTGTTACGGATGTTTTTAAGGCATTAGATTCGGTTGCAATTAAGAACTTGGCAGCAAATGTTTACGATCAATTGGTGCAACTCAATCCACAAGATCAATTTTCAGAAATTCAAGTGGATTGCGATTGGATGGCGAGCATTGCAGATCGTTATTTTTATTTTCTAGCGGAGTTAAAATCACTTATGGGTGAGACTGAATTATCTTGTACAATTCGTTTATATCAATATAAATATCCCGATTTGACCGGCGTACCACCCGTTGATAAAGGGGCTTTAATGTATTACAACATGGGAGAAATATTGAGTTATTCTGAAACAAATTCAATTTTGAATAATGAGGTAGGCGAGCAGTATTTAGGATTTGGAGAATATCCCATTCCGCTTGATTTTGCTTTGCCAAACTTTTCATGGAGTTTGTTATATCGTTATGGAGAGTTTCAACAAATCATGCCCAATATTGATCAATCCATTTTAGTGGATACAAGTTTATTTGCACGGCAAGAAAATCAGTATTACACCGTAAAAAAAGATACTGTACTTTATAACGTTTTTCTTCGCTTTGGTGATGAATTGCGCTATGAAAACTGTGAAGAGAATGAATTGATTCGTGCCGCAGAGTTATTGTCGCATGAAAAAAATCAAAACCATACAAACTTATTGTTTTACGATTTAAAACCAAACCTTGTCAATGAAAGTGATAAAATTGATCGTGTTTTTGCTGCTTTTTAGTAGCGCCGCGAATTACTCAAAAGCCTGTAGTTATTACCCTATGGGGAGTGACATTAGATTTAGTTTGTTTTCTTCAAATATTGGCGAAGGAACTGAGATGTCTTATGTTTTTTATAGCTCTCATTATTTAAGTGGATATACAAATGGAGAGTTACTAGGTCCTGATGAAAATATATCAGAGTGGTACGCTTTTTTTGACGAAAAAATTCCGAGAGCGGAAATTGATCAGCTAATTTATGGAGTGCCCTATGAAAAACCATATCCACTTCTTTCTTCTAACGCCTTGTATAAACACTTTAAATCAGGAAAAAATCAAGAGACAAAAGAATACATCCATTTTGCTAAAAAAGTGGAGTATCTCTTAAAAGAAGATTATTGGGATAAAAAAGAGATGGACATTGAAAACTCCAAGTTGGCACTGGAGGTTGCGATTGAGCGAAGTAAGGCGGCAAAACAAGAAATATTAAAACTGCGGTACGGTTATCAGGCTTTGGTTTTGGCCTACTACCTTAACGAACATGAACGTGGAGTTCAATTATATGAAGAGTTAATAGTTCCCTTAAATTCAACAAGCGTAATTGCAACTTGGAGTCTTTTTCATTATGCAAATATGATTGATGATGGATATGAAAGATGGCGCTTATTGGCAAAAGTGTTTGAAAATTCCAGATCTAAAAATCACTTTATTTATAGACACTTTCCAACAGACAAGGAGAATCTTAATCAAATTTTGGCAAAATGCCAATCAGAAGAAGAAAAAGCAGCTGTGTTGAGTATATATGCATTTAAAAATCCAGCAAGAGCAATTGATCAGATCAAAGAGATTGCTGCCATTAATCCTAATTCTAAAATGATTGATATTTTGCTTGTACGTGAAATCAACAAAATGGAAGATTGGTATTATACAGATCGATACACAGGGTTTGGAAAATCAATTGAACCATCTGAGGGGAGTACGCATTATGAAGATTTTAAGTTTTTTGATGAAAAGAATTTTGAAGCAGATAAAAAGTATTTGAAACATGTAATAAGAGAAACTAAGCAGATTTTGCGCGATAATGAAATCCCGAATAAAGCTTTATGGAATACTTCGTTGGCTTATATGGAATATATGTTAGGTGACCGTGAGGAGACTATAAAATATGTAGCCATTGCTAAAAAGTATAAAGGAAGTAAAACAATAGAAGGGCAATTAAAAACGATAGAAATTTTAAGCCTTGTAAAGTTTGAAAGCAAGTGGGATGAAAAATTTCAAGATAAATTATTGACGCAAATAAATGAAGTTAAAGCGTATAAAAAAGATCTTTATGACTACGATCGGTTTTTTGGACAGATAATGCTAAATATTTCAAGAAAATATTTGGATGATGGAAATTTGGTCTTAGCAGCGTTGTTTGAATCTCAGGTTGATGGAGGAACGCATGAACACTATCATAATTGGGGAGATAAAGAATATCAAGGTTTTGATTTATTGAATGAAAATGCTTTTTCTAAAGATATGGATGAGTTTTTTGAAGGCTGGAATAATCCTAACAAAACTGAACTTGAGTCTTATTTGTATGGAGATTTGGAAGGGTTAAAATGGCGTTATACAGATTTGTGGGCAACAACTTATTTGAGAGAAGATAATTTGGAAAGAGCATTGGAAATTTATGAAACCATTCCAGACAGTGTTTGGGAAGTTACGAACCACGATTATCATTACTATTACAAACAAGAATTGAATGCAAATCCATTTGAAACAAGATTTGCAACATCAGGGTTTAGCGAAGATCGGTCAGTTAGTTATACCAAACCAGACTTTGTTCGAGAATTAATTCGATTAAAAAAGGAAGTGAAAACTAGTTCAAAAAACAGAGCCTATAATTATATGCTATTGGGCAATGCTTATTATAATATGACATATGGTGGTAACTCATGGTATTATACCGAGTATGAGTGGTCATCTACAGAAGGAGGAGAATACTCTGACAGAAGATGGAACAATACTAATAGCGGACAAAATTCAGATTATATTACAGGAGACCGAGCAAAGAAATATTATAAATTAGCCGAGGAAACATCAAAGAATCATGAGTTTTCAGCCTTTTGCTTCCGATTGCAGTATAAGTGTATTCAATTGAAAGCTACTTTTGAAACCGGAACATATGTTCGCCGTAAATTTCAAGAACAGTTTAAGGAAAAATACCCAAAGTACTATGATGAATTACATGGTTGTGATCGTTTTTACTATTATTTCAATAAATGGAAAGAAGCTTAAGATAATTCAGGAATAAAATGAGGTAAAAGAAATCGGCTTTTGTATTTTTACAAAAAAAACAGACTATGGCACAAGTGGATTGGAAAACAGCAATTGAATTTGAAGATATTACTTATAAAAAAGCGAATGGGGTTGCTCGAATCGCATTTAATCGTCCGAATGTAAGAAATGCTTTTCGCCCAAAAACCACAAGTGAACTTTACAAAGCATTTTATGATGCGCAAGAGGATAGTTGCATAGGTGTTGTATTATTATCTGCAGAAGGACCTTCAACAAAAGATGGTGTTTATTCATTTTGCAGCGGAGGAGATCAAAAAACAAGAGGCCATCAAGGTTATGTTGGACAAGATGGTGCACACCGCCTTAACATATTAGAAGTGCAACGTTTAATTCGTTTTATGCCTAAAGTTGTTATTGCAGTAGTACCTGGTTGGGCTGTTGGTGGAGGACATAGTATACATGTTGTGTGTGATTTGACATTAGCAAGTAAAGAACATGCCATTTTTAAGCAAACAGATGCTGATGTAACAAGTTTTGATGGCGGATATGGCTCTGCTTATTTAGCCAAAATGGTAGGGCAAAAAAAGGCACGCGAAATTTTCTTTTTAGGGCGTAATTACTCAGCTCAAGATGCTTATGAAATGGGAATGGTTAATGCTGTAATTCCGCATGCGGAACTAGAGGACACGGCTTACGAATGGGCGCAAGAAATTTTAGCAAAATCACCTACTTCTATTAAAATGCTCAAATTTGCTATGAACCTAACTGATGATGGTATGGTTGGACAGCAAGTATTCGCAGGTGAGGCTACCCGATTGGCTTATATGACTGAGGAAGCTAAAGAAGGACGGAATGCTTTCTTGGAGAAAAGAAAGCCAGATTTCAAAGATGTGAAGTGGATTTCATAGTGTTTTCAAAAGGCTGATTTCTCATTTTTACAAAATTCACGCTATAATTTTACTTTAGAAATTGCGACTATTTGAATTGATCGTACAAATACCTACGTTTTTAATTGGTTATATTTTCAGAGTAAGTTTATTTTCATTTAACAGATTGATAAATATTAAAGTATTTTAATTAATACTGTTAATTCCAACACAGAATTGAACCTGTTTAAAGGCTTTCATCTCCTATTTTGAATTTAAAATATTGTACTCAGTTTTAAGTCTGATGTTTTGGCAATCAATAGTTTATACATTGATGATCCAAAACAGCGGAAGCCGAAAAGCTAATAGAGTAGGCACATTAAATAATTCATTATAATATGAGAATCCAAAACTTATTTTTATCAGCCCTTGCTATGGTGGGGCTAACAGCCGTCTCTTATGGGCAGAGCTTCCAATCAACCATATATCAGCCCGGCATGGACTTTAATCATTATTCAATAGAAACTACCCCAAGTGGTGAATATGTTTGTGCAGGAACACTTTTTGACCCTGCTGGTCGTACAGATATCCACGTTTTTAAATTAGATCCAATGGGAAACCTAGTTTGGGAAGTTGTGATTGACGAGTCAGATGATGATCGCGCATTAGACGTTTTAGTTGATCCAGGAGATGAAATAATCGTTACGGGATATATTTCTCCTGTAGGGGTGAATTGGCCAGAATTATATATGCTTAAATTAGATCCGAGTGGAGGATTTGTAGCAGACAGTAAATTACAACATTGGCATGCAAGTGCAGGAACTAATGTAATTTATTCACAGGCAAATGGCACCTATATTGTAGGAGGTTTTTATTCTGAGCCATTATCTTTTCCGTTAATTGGAAATGAAGCAATTGTTGTTGAGTTTGATCCTAGTCTTAATTATATGGGACATACGCAATTCTCAGATGTGGACATGGAGCATTCTTCAATAAATGACATTGTAGAAATTCCTACGGGATATTTTTTAACAGGAAGTGTAAGTATGTCAGCAGGATATCCAACTGGAGAGCAAGGAGTGTTAGCTTTGATAGTTGATAACAGTTTAAACTTGACTAACAATTTATCATTTGAAGCAACTAACTCTGAACATTGTGGTATCTCAGTTGATTATGATGCAGGAACTGACGAGTTATTTTTAATGTCAAACAATAGTTATATCCATAATCCGCAAATAACAGTATTTCAAAATGTAACAGGATCCCCATCAATTTCAACAGAATATTATTTAGAGTTAGATCCAACTTACGGATCATATAATGCCGCTGGATTTGATCTTGAGATTTGCAATTGGGACCCGAATACACTAGTAGCTTCAGGTTATTTTAGAACATATGATGACGGTTCAGGTAGTATCGTAAATGCTTGTCCTTGGATTGTGCAATTTGAGAGAAGCAGTGGTAGTATGGTCGCAGGATATTATTGGCCAGCGCCGTCTCCAAATTTTCATTCACATGGCGGAGGAATATTGTCTACATTTAGTGGAGAACACCCATATGTTTTTAATCAAGAAATTATGACATTACGTGCTGATGGAGCAGGATATGTTTTTGTTGGTCCGCGTGAGGTTGGTTCAGATTTTGGAATTGATATTGTAACGACAATTCGAATGAGTGATGCACCTTGTTTTGAACCATTAATGTTTGATAATCCTACAATAAGTTCAAACTTTATTGCACTAGCGGATAACGTAACACCAATTATGAATCCAAATCCAAATGCAACTGTAATGCCTACAGGTTCTGGATTAGAAGTTTTCTGTCCAGATTTAAGAGAAAAATGTTCTCCAATTTATAATGAGTATGGAATTGTTGTTCAAGATTGTGATCAAGCATCAGGAACTACAGCTTCAATTAATGACTTAGATGCGGCTTCAATGAATGTTGCTCCTAATCCATTTACAGATCGTTTTACTGTTGAAATTTCCGGAACTAACCTAAATGGGCAATTGGTATTAATCAATGCACTTGGGCAAACCGTATATTCTTCTGCACAAATTGGTGGTGAATTCTATCGCGAACAAGTGGATATGGGAACCTTTGAAAAAGGAATTTATATCTTGAAGTTTACAGATGGAAATAATGAAGTATTGAAAAAAATTGTGAAGTTATAAGCTTAACTATAATTTTATAGAATATGAACGGCAATCATTTGATTGCCGTTCTTTTTTTTTTGTTGACAATAGGTTGTCATTCTCACACTGTATCTTTGGGTGATAATGGAAATTATTAAACTATGAAAAATATTTTTGAAGAGGAAGTTTATAAGGAAATACTAGCGCGAATAGATTCCTTATCGCATGAAACGCAGCCGCAATGGGGAAAAATGGATGTGGGACAAATGCTTGCCCATTGTTCGGTGACATATGATGGGATTTATGACAATAATCAGCCACCAGTTAAAGGTTTCAAAAGGTTTTTATTAAAACTTGTTGTCAAAAACATTGTGGTAGGAGAAAAGCCCTATAAAAAAAATAGCCGCACAGCTCCCCAATTTTTAATTGTTGATGAGCGAGATTTTAATGTTGAAAAGGAGCGCCTTGTAAACTATTTAGGCAGAACACATGAATTAGGTACAGCACATTTTGATGGAAAAGAATCTCATTCTTTCGGAGCCTTATCCAAACAAGAATGGAATAATATGTTTTACAAACATTTGGATCATCATTTAAATCAGTTTGGTGTTTAGAAAGGAGTTTCTGTTAAAATATTTATAAATTAAAAAGAGAACAATTTACTTCAACGTATTTTTAAGAAAATAAAATTAGTAACAATGAAATTTATCTTTTCTATTTTATGTCTATTGTGCGTACAATTATCAATTGCACAAGAAGCGGGACTACCCATACTAACTAATTTTAATAAAGTGCGTGATTTCTATCAGGAAAGCACAACTTACATGGCGCGCCGGGCTTTAAGATTTTTTGGTATTTATTCGGCTCTTGCCGCTGGCCTTCTTTATATCTTTACATCTCTTCCTACTTCGTTCCTGCCGAATGAAGATCAGGGGATTATGTTTATGCTTGTAAATACACCACCCGGTGCTACGGCAGAACGCACGCTTGAAAGTATGGCGGAAATTGAAGATTATTTCCTCGATGGACAAGCCGAAAATGTTGAGCATCTTTTCACAGTGACGGGTTTCAGTTTTGCGGGCGCGGCGCAAAATAATGGAATGGGTTTTGTTGGTTTAAAAGACTGGTCTGAACGTGAACGTCCCGATCAAAGTGTGTTTGCTATATTTGGACAGGCTATGGGGGCGCTGTCGCAGGTTAAGGATGCTATGGCGTTTGCTTTCTTCCCACCACCAATTCAAGAGCTTGGAAATGCGTCAGGTTTTGATTTCCATCTGGTAGACCGTGCCGGGCTTGGACATGAAGCGTTAATGAATGCGCGTAATCAGTTGTTAGGTTCGGCTTCGCAAAATCCTGCGATGGTTAGTGTAAGGCCAAATGGTCTTAATGATGTGCCCCAGCTTAAAATTGATATTGATAGTGAAAAAGCATCTGCTTTTGGCGTGTCGCTGGATGATATCAACAGGACATTACAAATCGCTTGGGGTTCGAGTTATGTGAACGATTTTCTCGATAAAGGGCGTATTAAACGTGTTTATTTGCAGGCTGATGCCGAATACCGTATGAACCCTGATGATATTTATGATTGGTACGT
Organism: uncultured Crocinitomix sp.; assembly: GCA_937139035.1. Taxonomy (GTDB): domain Bacteria; phylum Bacteroidota; class Bacteroidia; order Flavobacteriales_D; family Crocinitomicaceae; genus Crocinitomix. The sequence continues at coordinate 9,558 of CAKZPK010000163.1, forward strand.
GAGAAATAACCAAGGTGAAATGATCCCCTTTAATAATTTCTCGGCTACGCGATGGGAGTATGGATCACCGAAACTTGAAAGAT
>CAKZPK010000164.1 GCA_937139035.1 uncultured Crocinitomix sp.
AAAAAATCTTCATGATTATAATCAATTCCAGTATCAACATAACCAATTATTACGTCATCACCTGTAAATTCACTAATGAGTGGGGCGTTACCATTATGCACACTGTCAATGTTTTGAACAATACGCATGGTATCATTCATATTAACAGGTTGTGCCGGGTTAAAGTAAATTTGTTCTACAGTACCATTCTCCATTAAATCACCCAAAACAGCAGGTGTACAATATATAAAATGCCAATCGCCAGTTTGGTATTTATACCGCACATCCTTATCCGCCATTAATTGACGCATTTTTCCTTTTACAGCAAAACTAGTTGGTGTTGAACTGAATTCACTTTTGTATTGTCGATACGAAATACTTTCACCATCTATTTGAGCATGTGCGAAACACACGCCAAATACAAGTAATAAGAGTATATAAACTTTCATATACACAGGTTTTGTCTATAGACGTACAAAAGTAGCAAATGGTTTATAAAATTTGACATTATTTTTTGAACGGTTATGAGCCCTTTCGACCTTTTGTGTAGAAGTCGTCTAAATTTTAAAAGTTTTCTTGTACTTTTAGCCAAATAAATTTAACATATGAACAGAACAGGGAAAATTCTTATTGCTTCATTATTATTGGCTTCATACACTGCTGGAGCTCAAGATGTAGATAAGAAAATTTTAAATTGGTATAATGGTGCAAAGTTTGGAATGAGCACCGATAAAGCTTATGCAAAACTATTATCTGGAAAAAAATCAGAGCCTGTAGTTGTTGCCGTGATTGATTCAGGTGTTGATATCGAGCATGAAGACTTACAAGGAAGTATTTGGGTAAACAAAGATGAAATTGCTGGAAACGGGATTGATGACGATAACAACGGTTATATTGATGATGTGAACGGATGGAGTTTCTTAGGAAATCCTGACGGAGAAAACATTAACGATACTCAATTAGAGGTAACACGTTTATATAAAAGATATGATGCTAAGTTTAAAGGAAAGAGTTTAGCTGATATTTCTGCAGATGAAAAAGCTGAATATGAATTGTACAAACAATGCCGTGATGAGGTAGAAGGTGGAATTTCTTCTGCTAAAGGTGGTTTAGCTCGTTATACTCAAATTCAAAAGAGTTATGAGGATGCATTTAAAGCAGTAGGTGATCACTTCGGAGGTTCTTATACAGCTAAGGATGTGAAAAAACTAAAGAAAGATCCTGCATTGGCAGCTTATGCTGAGCAACTTTACCCTTTAGTTAAAAATGGAATTACGCTTGATAATCTTAAAAGTCAATTACAAGGAGCTTTCGATCATTTCAACAGTCAATTAGATTCTCACTACAATCTTGACATGAATGAGCGCGCTATTGTTGGAGATGATCCAGCAAACTTTGAAGATAAGAATTATGGAAACAATCAGGTTGAAGGACCTGACGCATTTCACGGAACGCACGTAGCAGGAATTATTGCCGCTACAAGAGGTAACGGAATTGGAAATGATGGTGTTGCAGATAATGTTTTAATCATGTCTGTTAGAGCAGTGCCAAATGGTGATGAAAGAGATAAGGATGTTGCCTTAGCTATTCGTTATGCTGTTGATAATGGTGCACAAATCATTAACGGAAGTTTTGGTAAATCTTATTCTCCTTACCAAGATGAGGTGATTGCAGCAATTCGCTATGCAGAATCTAAAGGTGTGTTAATTTGTCATGCGGCAGGTAACTCTAATAAAGATATTGGATTAGAGCCAAACTTCCCTTCACCAAAATATCCTTCAATGACTGCTGAATTCACAAACTGGATTGAGGTTGGAGCTTCTACTCGTTACAAGAAGTTTAAAGCAGCAAACAAAAAAGGATTAAAAGGACATAATGGTTTAGCAGCAGATTTTTCAAACTATAACAAAAAAATGGTTGATGTATTTGCTCCAGGATTAGAAATTTATGCAACTACACCAGATAATAAATATGCAGCTATTCAAGGAACGTCAATGGCGTCTCCAATGGTAGCAGGTGTTGCAGCTTTGTTAAAATCTTACTATCCTAAATTGACTATGTTCGAAATTAGAGATATTATTTTCGCATCTGTTCAGACAACTGAATTAGAGACTCCTAAACCAGGAGAGAAAGAACAAGTTCCATTTGCATCTTTAAGCAATACTGGAGGAATTGTAAATGTTTACAATGCCGTTCTATTAGCTGAAGAGAAAGCTGCTGGAAAATAATTTAGTTAAAAACACGTTAAAGTGCCAATGTCTTAAATGTGACATTGGCATTTTTTTTGAGGTGACTATTACAAATGAAGTACGAACGACACTAAGTCAATCGTATCTTCCACATTATTTATATTAATTTTGATATTTCTTTAATCAAAGTAGAACTATTATAATCAAGCATGAAGAATAAACTGTTATTGGCCTTTTTATTATTAATTACGGGGTTGGCTAATGCCCAAAATATCAATGTTTTTACGGATGCTAATAATCGCTTGCATCAATTTAATAGTGGTATTTTTTCGCAAATTTACTATCAGCAAACAGGGAAAATTTTTGTTGGAAATGATTATGTCTGCTATGTTGATTCTAAAGGAGATATTTATGTCAATTACGAAGGAGACAATGTTTTATTGGGGCAAACCTATAATGAAATTAATGTGACCGATAATTTATTGGTGATGAGAACAGCAAATGTAATTCGTGTTTTTGATCGCGGTATTAAGCATATTCTTAGTTCTAATATTACAAGTTATGGTTATGGCGATAGTTTGGTTGTTTTTCAAGATGCAATTGGTGGCTACGTAAAATATTATTATCAAGACGAAGTGCGCTCTGTTGCAATGGTAGTTGGTAATTACCCTTTAACAGCAAATCAAGTAGGTTCTAATGTTTTTGTGTATAGAGATAATACTGGAAACTCTTCTCTTTTCTGGAGAGGAGCATTTCATGATTTAATAAGTACAAGCAGACCCGTGACCTTTGCCTGTGGGCAAGATGTTGCTGCATTTAATGATCCTGTTAATGGAACCTTTGTCGTTTTTGACAATGGTTATGTGATAGATGCAGAACCGCAACACGCTGAGCGCTATGTGTGTGGTAATAACTTTGTTTATTATAAAGATGGTGCCGGAGTACATAAGGTATATACAGAAGAGCGTGTAACAGAGTTAGGGTTTGATATGCAAAACATTATTGTGCGAGACAGTTTGGTTGTTTTTAATGATGTTGGACTCACTAAAATTTGGTATGATGAGGATGTTTATCAAATTTATAATGATAAAGTTGCTTCTCCACAAATTGATGGAGGAATTATGGCGTATAAAAATAAGTGGGGTGGAGTAAGTGCCTTTGTTCGTGGAGAAGAAGTTGAAATTACGCGTCAAAAAGTAGAAGAGTATAGACTACAAGGGAATACAATAATGCTGAAGTATAGCCGCACTGCCTTTGCCGTTTGGTGGAATGGCAAAATGTATGATTATTAGTTTAGTCCAAATTCACTTTTTTTAAACTCTAAAAGCAAAAATGAAGTTAACCTCGTTAATGATCTTGGCTTATTTTACATTTTTTGTTTTAAGTACAGAATGTTATGCGCATGGGGAGTTATCAAATTCAAAATACAACGCAAACTTCACAATAGAAAAGTTGCTTCTTGGTAAATGGGAATTAGCAGATGCCAAGATAATAAGTCCAGGTGGTCAAGATACAAACCAAGTTTTGAAAGAGGGTCGAGAATTGAAATGTCTAGATTTTTTTTCGAAAAAGAAAGGCATTTTTGATGAATACTTTTCAAATAAATTAAGTCCAAGACTCCCTGGTTTAGCTTTGCTTTCTTATCGAATTATAAAAAATAAGCTAACAGATGAGCAAAGGTTAATAATTTTGGAGCGGGGAGATACTGTTGTTTTTCGAGATTATCAAATTGAGGAATTTACTTATAACCGCCTAGTGTTAGCAGAATACAATAATCTAAATGACATTGATCAATCGGAAAAAACACGGCTAACTTATCAACGTTCTGAGAAGGATGGGCAAGTTAGATCGGTAGGAACTTGGCTACATCATGGGGCGTTTGGAATCTATAATTTGGCGGATACAGATTCATTAGAGCATAAATTCTACCGTGTAGAAAAAGATCAAGATATTCGGGATTCATTAGAAATAGGGGACATTACATTTCAATTGGAATTGTTAACTGATGGGACTTACTTTACGTTTTGTACAGGTGGAATTCTCGGATCTGTCAACCTAGGAAAGTACAGAATTGACTTGCTAAAACAAAAACTCTACTTTTTTGAGAATGATTACTTGGTTTATGATTACTATTTCAACTCAGATAGCGAATTAGTCCTTTATTTAAGTGCGGATTCGGCACCAGTTGATAATTGATCCAAAAATCATTTAAATTGTTCAAAAAATAAAGCATAACACCCTTATAGGATCATTGAATATCATTACCTTTGCTCAAATTAAATTACGAGCATGAACAATTGGTATACAGTTAAAGTAAAATTCACTAAAGAATTTCAGGATGGAACATTAAAACGTGTAACAGAGCCATATTTGGTGAGTTCACTTTCATTTACTGAGGCTGAAGCACGTATTTATCAAGAAGTTGGTGAATTCGTTAGAGGTGAATTTTTAGTAACGTCTATTTCTAAAACTGATTTTGCTGACATCTTTCATTATGATGATGCAGAGGATTGGTATAAATGCAAAGTTTCTTACGTAACAGAAGATGCTGACTCAGGTAAAGAGAAAAAAGTAAACAATAACTTTTTGGTTTCTGCGCATAGCGTAAAATCTGCCTTTGAAAGAATTGAAGAAAGTCTGAAAGGACTAATGGTTACTTATGAAATACCAATGATTTCTTTAACTCCAATTGTAGAAATTTTCCCTTATGTACCTGGAGAGGTTGAAGGAGATGAATATAATGGCGGTGGATCAATTGCACCACAAGCAGAGGAAGAAGAAATTAACTCACCAAACATTAATGTAGCTTTTAACGCAAGCGAAGAGGAGTAATATCAAGACACTAAAATAGCGCATGGATCAAGCCGATAAAAAGAAAATAGACCGAGCAGATTTTCTCAAAGGAAAATTGGAAGATGTGGTGTATACAGATCCCATGAAGCTTTTTAGTAATTGGTATCAAGAGGCAATTGAAAAAAACTGTGCAGATCCTCATGCGGTGGTTTTTACTACGGCAAGTTTAGAAGGAAAACCTTCGTCACGAATAGTTTACATGCGTGAATTATTAGAGGAAGGCGTTATCATATATACCAATTATACCAGTCGTAAGGGAACCGAAATTATTGAAAACCCTAATGTGGCGCTTCTTTTTTATTGGGATTGTTGCGAACGCCAAATAAGACTTGAAGGCCAAGTAAAAAAAATTGATCCGTTAATTTCGGATGATTATTTTGCTGCCCGTCCGCGCATTAGCCAAATAGGTGCTTGGGCATCTGAACAAAGCTCTGTTATTCCAAATCGTGCTAGTTTAGAAGAGCGCGTAGCTTTTTATGAGAAAAAATTCCCCAATGAAGTACCTCGCCCACCGCACTGGGGAGGTTTAATTGTAGAGCCAACCTATTTTGAGTTTTGGCAAGGTCGTCTAGGGCGTTTACATGACCGTATATGTTTTGAAAAAGAAGAAAATGATTGGGCAACATATCGTATAGCGCCTTAGTTTTATATGAACTTCTACTTAAAAAAATACGGGTTTCAACCGTCATTTATTTCAACACCTCCACATCCTGAATTAGGTTTAATTGTTGTTATTCCTTGTTTTGATGAAGATTATTTAATTGATTCTTTAAACGCATTGTGGCTTTGTGATCGCCCTAATTGTGGTGTGGAAGTAATAGTCGTAATAAATGCAGGAATCAATAGTCCAGCAGAAAAGAAAGAAAAGAATCGCAAGACCTTTGAATCCGCGCAAGTTTGGAGCGCAGATAAAAATAAGCCCAATTTTAAATTCCACATTGCAATAGAGGAGGAACTCCCTAAAAAACATGCAGGAGTGGGGCTTGCACGTAAAATTGGAATGGATGAAGCCGTGGACAGGTTTGACCAATTGAACAGAGATGGAATTATCGTTTGTTTTGATGCCGATTCAAAATGTGAACTTAACTATTTACAAGAAATAGAAGCACATTTTAAAACCTATCCAAAATCGCCAGGTTGTTCCATTCACTATGAACATCCAATTGATGGAACTGAATTTGAGCCTGCTATTTATAACGGTATCATTAATTACGAACTGCATTTACGTTATTATAATCAAGGCTTGAAATGGGCGGGAGTTCCCTATGCTTTTCACACAGTGGGGTCAAGTATGGCAGTGCGTTCATCTGCTTATCAAAAGCAAGGCGGAATGAACAAGCGCAAGGCTGGTGAGGATTTTTACTTCATTCATAAAATTATTGCTCTTGGTGAATTTACCGAACTAAAAACAACTTCAGTATTGCCCTCTCCTCGTATTTCTGATCGAGTACCTTTTGGAACAGGAAAAGCTATTGGAGATTGGATTGCGGAGGATAAAATTGTATTTAACACCTATGCTTTTGAAAGTTTTGAAATTTTGAAAGCAATAGTTGACCTAGCTCCAAAGTTCAGGTTTGACGATATAATATCTAGAGATTATGGTTTAGCACCAGATCAAAACAATTTGATTTACGCTTTTTTAACTGAGCAAAAATTTCAAAAAGCAATTGAAGAAATTCGATTAAACTCCAAAACAGAAGCAGCATATATTAAACGGTTTTTTCGTTGGTTTGATGCTTTCAAAGTCTTAAAGTTAATGCACTTTTTGCGAGACAATGGCTTGCCTCAGCAACCAATTGAGCAAGAAACTAATCTTTTATTGACTAAACTTAATATTGACGATACCCCATTAAACGCAAAGGATCAGCTCCTTTTTCTGCGAAAATTTGAAAAAAAATAAGGTTTTAATGTTACCTTTTCCATACTTAGGTTTCTTACTTATGTATTGCATTTTAGAATTGCACCTTGAAAATAAAAGACAAAAGAAAACAACGCGAATTTATGAAGGCTTACGAGCCTATACATGAAAATTTTGTTCGGTTTTGTAAAGCGCGTGCACATGGAGTTATGGCTTTTGAAGATTTGGTAAATGAATCGGTATTAAAAGCATATCAAAATTGGATAAAGATTGATAAAAAGGACTCGCTTTTATATTTTTTGTTTTCAACAGCACGAAACATTGTTAGAAATGCAGTGCGCAAGAAAAAGGAAGTAACGCTAGATGAGGAAGGGCACAGTAATTATAGTGCAGAAAGTACTGTAGAAAAAGATCTTCAAATCGCTTACTTATATCGGCAAATGGATAAACTTTCAGATGTAAAGAAAGAAGCATTAATCTTATTTGAAATTAATGGTTTTTCGATAAAAGAAGTCGCTGAAATTCAAGGGTCGACAGAGGGGGCAGTAAAAGTAATGCTGAGCCGTGCAAGAAAAGAACTAAAAGCATTAATGATGGACGAGCCACACTATGTAACCCAAAATGAAATAATAAAAGAGGGATAGATGGAGGACGTAACAAAAAATATGACGGATTTATTTGACTTGGCCAAAAACGCCAAAGTTGATTATCCAATTAATAATATCACAACAGTGATAAGTGGTTCCGCTGCAACAGGCGCCGTTGGAGGAGCAACTTCATTTTTTAAACTATCAAATATTGTAATTATGTTAGGAAGTATAATAACTGCTGTAACAGTTTTTGTTATGGTAAATCCAACCGAATCAATCTCGAGCACAGCTCAAAACATGCCTGCATTTTCAAAGCAAGAAACTGCTGAAACTGAAAGATTAATAAACAGTTTTCCGGAAAATGATTTAATTGAAGAAAATGAACTTAAGAGTGTAATTCCTGTTGAAGAGGAAACTGAAGCACCTTTAATTCAAGAAGTATTAATTGTAGAAAATATTTTGGATGAAGAATCTGAAACGATTTTTGAAGAATCTGCAATGACATTGCCAGGAAATGCAATTGCTCCTTTTCATTCTGTGCATTTAAATATTAGTGCGAGTGTAAGAATTATTAAAGGAGATAAATCAAAGGTGTCATTCAACGGAGATACTCATTTGGAGAAAATGCTTGAAATGAGTGTTGACAATAAAGTATTACGTATTAATGTGAAGGATGGTATGCAACGCGAGTTTCAAAAACATACGCGAAATAAAGATGTATATATAGACTTAACCATGGCAGAAGTTAAAAGCCTGGTAATTAATGGTAGTGGAGATATATACTCTGGAGATAATATTCCTTCGAATGATTTAGAGATTCAAATTAATGGAAGTGGAGATGTACGATTAGATAAAATTTTGCCTGAAAACTTTGAGATCTCTGTAAATGGGTCAGGTGATGTTAGTCTTTATGGACAGGGGGATATTGCAGATGGAGAAATCAATATTAACGGATCAGGAGATGTTTGTACAAGATCAATTGATGTTTCAAATATGACTATAAATATTAACGGTTCTGGAGATGTAAATGTAACCTGTAATGAAAAACTAGAGGTTACTATATTGGGAAGTGGAGATGTATGCTATTCGGGCGGTGCAGAAGTGCAGGTGCAAGAACTAGGCTCTGGAGACGTTCAAAGTTGTGATTAAAAAAAAGCGTGCTGACAGATTTGTCAGCACGCTTATAAATTCTTGTTTCACCCCTTTATATGAACTTCTAAGACGTCGAATTGTGTACGTGTACGTCCATTTGTGGGAAGGGGATATTTAAACCCGCTTGATCAAATTCTTTATAAATTCTTTCGTTCATTTTGAAGTATACATCCCAGTAATCTTCTAATGTACACCACACACGTACAGTAATGTTTACAGAACTATCTGCTAATTCAACTAACCCAATAAAGTTATTTCCGTCTTTAATGATTTTATCATCCTCGTCAACAAACTTTTGTAGAACTGCTTTAGCATCATCATAGCTATCACCATAAGCAATACCTACAGTAAAATCTACTCTTCTAGTTTTTTGATGCGTAACATTAGTAATAGTGCCATTAGCAACCGCACCATTAGGTAAAATTACTTTCTTCTGATCTAAGGTTAATAGAATGGTATTAAAAATTTGAATGTCTACAACAACACCTTCTTCTCCTTGGGCAACAATATAATCATCAACCTTATAAGGTCTGAAGATTAGGATCATGATTCCACCTGCAAAGTTTCCAAGTGTTCCAGAAAATGCCATACCAATAGCTAAACCGGCAGCACCAATTAAAGCAACGAATGATGTCATTTCAATACCAAGCTGGCTTAACGCCGTTAAGATGACCAAAATTCGTAGCGTGATAGATACCATGCTTACCAAAAAGCCTTGCAAAGAAGCATCATAATCCTTCTTCTTTAACAGCTTTGATACCATTTTTGAAACCCGTTTCACAATCATCATTCCAATGATTAAAACGGCTAGCGCAATGGCTAAGCTAGTCCCATATTCTATAACTTTGTCCCAGAAATTTGGCCAACTAAAAGTCCATGATTCTGCTTCATTAACAGCTCCTGGAGCTTCTGTAGCAATTGTATATAACGTATCTTGCATATTCTTGATTTTTTTTGAGCAAATATAATATATTATCTTTGGTCTGGAATAGCCGAATAACGTTACTTATCGAACATGTTTTTCATCTTATCGAAAATACTTT
>CAKZPK010000165.1 GCA_937139035.1 uncultured Crocinitomix sp.
AATATTGCTGCGAAAAATGGACCAGATGAAACAGAAATAATATGGCATTTTTTTTCTGTAAATTGTTGAACATGATCATCCACTACATCCTTTCGAATGACAGAAGAAAAAACGTGTTGCCCTTCTATATAGTCTGAAAAGTAAAAAGCATCCAAATTACCATTTAGTAAAATACTATGGTGATAATTTTCTTGAAGAACAGCTTTGCGATTTAGGATACCTTTTCCTGAAAAATGAAGCAAGAAAGGATATCGATTTGATGTTGCTTTTATGAGTTCATCTAAATCAGAAATTCGTTCTCCTCTGGCTACAAAATCTATTTCACCTTTTGCCTGTTTTAATGACATATAATGATAGGTTGTACGATCTCCATCAAGCACAATATGCACCACATTAACTTTTTTGATATGTCCTAAATCGAACTCCATTAATAAGTAACAGTAGGTTTAATAAATATGTGCAATTTTGATTTTTCTTTTTGTTGATTTCTGTCGCTAAAGAACCATTTTAATACAGGGATGCGAGATAAATATGGCGTTCCTGAACCTGAATTTTCATTACTCTCTTTATCTAATCCTCCCATTAGAATCATTTCTCCATTTTTAACACGAATTAAAGACACAAAGGATTGAGTAGATTGATTTGGAGGAGCTGTAGGATCCACCTTTCCTTGAAAATCATTTTGAGTTACGTTGATTTCAAGCGTTACATATTCATCTGCTGACACGAACGGTCTAACAGTAATGTCAAGATTGGCAGTCGTTTCTTTCCAAACTTTGTTTGATACTTGAACAGGGCCACCAATTGAAGATTGGATGTTCACACGTTCTTCTTGGTAATAAGAGGTTTCGCCCACTGAAAATGTCGCCTCATGACCATTGAGGGTAGAAATTTTAGGAGTGGACGAAATATCGATAACGCTATTACTCTCTAAGTATTTAAGAGAGGCGTAAAAATTAGGTGTTACGGCGCCAATATTTACAATTCCAAAACCATTAAAGGCATTAATTAATCCATTAATAGTTTCAGATCCTAATGTCATATCAACTCCTGGAAAAACTTGTCCTTGCGTAGGAACTGACTCTTGACTAAGTCCTGCTTTCATTTCTTTACTAACACCGCTAGATCTTTCTGAAAAAACAATGATAATATCGATTTGCACCATGGGTACAACTTGGTCTACCGATCGAATGAATGCTTTAAGTTCTTCAATTTTGAGATAAGAACCTGAAACAATCATTCCATTGAGTTCAATAAATTCTTTTATCTCAACATCTGCTACCAATTCGGACGGAATTAAATCAATAACCGTTTCTATGGTTCTATTCTCTAACCGAACGAGTTCTGTAGCTCTTAGTCCTTCTGTATTTCTATTTCCAATTAAGTAGTATGCATCTGTCTTTTTAAAAGTAAAATCAGTTCCATTAAGTAAATGTGATAACAGTTCCATGAATGATACATTCTGAACTTTTAAACTGGTATTTCCTTCCGGAATATCATACATGAAATAATGTTCGCCAAGTTGTGTCGAAGCAGCTTCAATAATTGCTCCTATGGATGTGTTTGTTGCTTCAATATTTAATTTTTCAGGATTGTTTGGACTTAATTGCATGTTCAGATTTTGAGCATCACTAGTTCCTCTTCCTGAATTATTCCTACCCGAACTTGTGTTACGGCCTCCCTCTGGTTTTTTTTCTTCTTGAATGTCTAAATAATAAAACCCATTCGGATCAGTAGTGAGTTTTAACCCGTTTGACTTAGCCATCATATCCATAACTTGTTCAAAAGGGCGATTTTCAATGTAAACAGAAACGGTGCGTTCTTTAATTCCTGGGGCCAAAATGACATTATTACCAGATTCTCGTGTAATGGCTTCAGCAACCCTTGCAAGTGTGTCACGTTTCAAATTAAGCGACAAAAATTCATTTTCATTTTTATAAGTGACATCAATAGTTTTGGGTTGATATGATGGCTGAGTTTCTTCAACCACACCGCGTTTATGAAAGGCAATAATTGTTCCTGAAAAATCAACAACTAAATCATATTCTTTAATGAGGAAAATAAAGACATCTTTTACAACCGCATCATAAAAATTATTGACTACAGGGCCATTCAAATTATCGTCTACACTTACATTTAGGTTGTGCTCAAATGCAAGGGCTGAAATAAATTCAGAAAGAGCAATTCCAGACACGCTTACCTGAACCTTTTCATCTAATCCAGGTTGTACTTTTGCCATGTCCAAAATGTTTCGTTCCATTTCGGCCAATGTTGGTTCCTGACCAAATCCTAAAAAGGAAAAAGTAAGCAACAGGATTATTAATTTAAATTTCATCATGCTTCAAATATTTGTTAATAAGGAATAAACCTCCTCCAAAGAGGTTATACCATCTGCGAGCAAGCGGTATGCTTTTTCGCTAATTTTTTCTATGCTTCTATCTTTCAATAGTGCGTCCACTTTCAATTGTTCTTCTTTAATTCTATCCGATAATTCATGGTCGATATTAATGACTTCGTAAATTGCCTTCCGACCTTTATATCCTGTGTAATGACAATCTTCGCATCCTACAGGTATGTGATGTTTAACCAATCCTTTATTTCTAAAATCTTTGGGTAATTCGTTTTGAGCCAAATCAACCTCTTTTGTGCAACTAGTGCATAATACACGAACTAATCGTTGTGCAACAGATGTGTTGATTGTGCCAGCTAACAAATAGGATGGTACTCCCATATCGATTAATCGTGAAATAGTTCCCCAAGCCGAGTTCGTATGAATGGTTGAAAGAACTAGATGTCCCGTCAATGCTGCTCGAATAGCCATTTGTGCGGTCTCAGAATCTCTAATCTCTCCTAACATAATAATATCAGGATCTTGGCGTAAAAATGAGCGTAGGGCGCTAGAAAAAGTCAAGCCAATATTCTCTTTTAATTGAACTTGATTGATTCCTTTTAAGGTATATTCAATTGG
>CAKZPK010000166.1 GCA_937139035.1 uncultured Crocinitomix sp.
AGGTGGAGATACTACTGAATTGTTTATTTCACCTGAAGGTAGTTCTTACGCAGAGCGCGATTTTGATTTTCGAATCAGTACAGCTACGGTGGAGATTGAGGAGTCTGTTTTTACGGCGTTGCCAGGAGTTTCAAGAGTTTTGATGGTTCTGGAAGGGCAAATGAATTTATCGCATGAAAATCAGCATAAAATTGAACTCTCTAAATTTGGTGTAGATCGATTTGAAGGCGGTTGGAAAACAGCATCTTTTGGAACTTGTATCGATTTTAACTTAATGTTGCGCAATGATTTTCGAGGTAATGTGGAAGGTTTTGATTTCGTAGCCGGCTCGAAAATTAAATATGATTTTGATGAACGTCCTGAATTATATTTTTATGCCTTCAAAGGTAATGTAATCATCACATTAAATGATGAACAGCATAATCTTGAGCAAGGAGATTTACTTTGTTTAGAAGAGAGTGAATGTTTCTTGATTGAATTGTCTGCCAATGCTGAGGCAAGTTTGGTAGCAGTGCAAGTAAAATAAATCAAACGTTAGATGGTGGACGGATTAATTCCTTTAATCGAAATAGATGATAATAAACAATTCTGGAAAGGAACGCGCTTTCGTGTGCACGGTGTTGGCTTGAATGTAGAAAATCAAGCGGATGATTATTATGAGTATATGTTAGCTGAAATCCCAGGGGAAAGAGACAGTATGTTGATTACTTGTGTTGTTGGGTATAAATCTGGAAGTGCATTAGGATTCGTTAAAACAAGTGCTGACAAAAGTCAATTCTCCGTCTCGGGCAAAGGGTTGAAAGAGGCTGTAGGAACTGAGAATGTTTATCTTGTTATAGAATAATCAAATAAGAATTTAATCCTTGCGTTATTGATTAGGATTTAGAAGGGAGAAAACTTATGGCTATAAAATTCAATCGCCGAAAATTTTTAAAACGCTCAATGATTGTTGGTGGCGCAGGTTTGTTAACAGGGTTGTATGCTTGGCAAATTGAGCCCTTTTGGTTGGAGTTTGTTCAGCATCAAATGCCAATTAAAAACCTCCCTAATGGTTTGAATAATCTTAAATTGATGCAAATCAGTGATATGCATGTCGGAAATCGTTTTGATAGACAATATTTAATTGATTCTATGAAGGAAGCTCAAGCATTAGAACCCGATATTGTTGTTTATACTGGTGATTTTGTTAGTTATGAATCTGCCGAGCAATTTGAGCAACTTCAGGAGGTTATGAAGCATGTTGTTAGAGGTGAGCTGGGGACAGTTGGCATTTTAGGAAATCATGATTATGGCAAAAATTGGGAGGAAGGAGATGTTGCAGATCAAATTGTTGAAATATTAGAAGAGAATGGCGTGGAGATGTTACGAAATTCAACGACTGAAGTGGCAGGTTTAAATATTATTGGTGTTGATGATTATTGGGCAACAAATTTTGATCCAGAACAAGCATTCAAAAACTATGATTCATCAAAAGCTAATTTGGTATTGTGTCATAATCCTGATGTGGCAGATTTAGATGTTTGGAACGGTTATCAAGGTTGGATATTGAGCGGGCATACACATGGTGGCCAATGTAAACCTCCCTTTTTAACTCCACCTATGTTACCCGTAAAAAACAAGGCGTATTCTGCTGGTGAGGTTGATTTAGAAGATGGACGTAAGCTTTATATTAATCGCGCATTAGGACATTTATGGCAAGTGAGGTTTAATGTTCGTCCAGAAATAACAGTGTTTGATTTGCAACAAGCATAGCGCCTCACTTTAGCTTGGCTTTATTATTGTAATAATTGTGTTGTTGAGCAAATTCTTTGAGTTGATCTCTTTAGATTGAAAAATAGTTTCATTATCTTAAACGCAAATTTCTAAAATGAAAAAAGTACTTGTAATTTTGTTAGTATTCTCGGTGTTATCCGTCCAAGCTACTGATAAAAAGAATGGATTCTGCAATTTTTTATTGGAGTTGGATGATGGTGTCCATATGGACTCTACTTATCAAATGACAAGTATTGGTTTTCAAAATATGAAGTTGAAACATCAAGAGAAAATAATGGCAAAGCTCAATTTTGAAACATTACTGTATACAACAGTTAATATTCCTTATTTGCAAAAAGGCTTGGCTAATATTTGTCGTTACAAAAAGTGGGAGATTGAAAAAGTGCGAATTGAGAAAAAAGAGGTTGGAATTTTGATTGAGCTGTTCTATCAAATAATTCCTAAAAACGGCAAATCAAAAAGTTAAGCATTATGAATACGCTTAAAGTAAATCTAAAAAACGTCTTATTGTTAGTTGCTATTGCAAGTATTCAGTTGGCCTATAGTCAAACGAAAGAGGAGCAAATATTAACAATTCGTGCACAGTACAATGAGATAAACGCAGATAGTGCCTACCAAATTAGAACCGTTGCTGGTGAGGATATCGATATTCAGTCGTGCGGCGGAGCTATGCTTGAAGGGTATTATAAGGCTGATGAGCTAAAAAGAGCTGATTTTTTTATTGCAAAGTCAAATGGTGTTTATTTTACGGAATATTATTATTGGAACAATGAATTGTTTTTTGCTTTTGAGGTTGAAAAACAGTTTTATTATGATTTTAAAAATGATGAATGGCATTACGATTCTATCATTAAGCTGTATGAAGGGCGCTATTATTTTGCAAATGGTGAATTAATTGAAGCCAAGCATAAAGGTGAGCCGTTTAATCAAGAGGTTGTAGTTGATTCTGTTGGAGCAGTTGTACATCAAGATTTAGCCATAGAATATGAAGAGCATTTGCGCCATGCAAAGGTTGAAAGCAAAGCGTACGACGTTATGCTATCAGATTTACTAGATCATTCCGTAACAGAGATTTTGGTGAATGAAATTGATCCTTATGACAGTACGATCATTTACCTTGATGCGCGTGAGTATGACGAGTATGCAGTGAGTCATATTGACGGTGCAATTTGGGTTGGTTATGACGATTTTGATATGAGTCGTTTAGATTCTATTGCAAAATCAGAGCATATTATTGTTTATTGCTCTGTAGGATACCGTAGTGAAAAGGTTTCTGAAAAGTTGCTCAAAGCCAATTATAAAAATGTTTCTAATATGTACGGCAGTATTTTTGAATGGGTGAATCAGGGCAAGCCTGTTTACGATATGGATGGAAATGTAACACCTAACGTGCATGCATTTGATAAAGAATGGGGACGCTGGTTAAAGCAAGGGACTAAGGTTTATGACTAATAGATATTAGTCTGCGTTGGCCGCCAGGTTCCATTTGATTTCTCTAATTGGGCGAATAAAATCACAGATTAAAGGCCATTTTCCTGGATACTTTTCTAATAAACGTCTGATTTTAGTATTGTGCTTTTTAATTGCATCAGTAATGGCTGGAGCACTTATTTGAAGCTCTGCAGCAAGGTTTCTTCCGTTTATGCGTTCACTTTTCACTTCTAATTGTCGTGCGGCTTGCTCATAACGGTCTAATAATGCTACCGTTTTGTCTAGCGCAACCATTTGTGATGATTTAAAGGAGTTCTCGTAAGAACGTTCTTTTTGCTGTACAAGGTTAGGAGTGAGGTAGATGATTGATTTGTCTAACGCAAGGTCGTAAGAGGTGTTGACCGCAGTTTCTACAACTGTTTTAATAGATTCTATTCCGTAGCCAGAATTTTTAATTCGATCTAAAAAGCCACTTTTTAATACAATTTTGCAATTCAATGTAATTTCTTGGTTGCGAATTAGCTGTGTCAAATATTTTTCTAGTAAGTCTCTATTGGTAGCTTGCTCACGTTCCAAAATTTGGTGTGACTCATCTAGTTCATCTACATTTTGCTGATAGGCATGTTGTATTCTATTAATACTTGTGCTTTGCTTTGCATGAAAATCATATAACCATTGAATTTGGTTGCGAACAGTTTTACCAATAGTTGTTTTTAATTCTGAAGATAAAACGTTTCTGCCTGAAGGAATGTAGAAATTGCTGAAGGTTTTTGAAAATGAAATTGCAAAAACATCAATACT
>CAKZPK010000167.1 GCA_937139035.1 uncultured Crocinitomix sp.
TGCATGGCTTTCATACCAGAACCTGAAATGGATTGGTAAGTAGAAATAACTACACGCTTAATCCCATATTTTTTATGCAACGGAGCTAATACCATTACTAACTGAATTGTTGAACAGTTAGGATTGGCAATTATTTTATCAGTTGCTTGTATTAAATTTGCGTTAATTTCTGGAACTACCAAACGCTTGTCAGTATCCATTCTAAAAGCACTCGAATTATCAATAACCGTTGTACCAACTGCTTCAAATTTTGGAGCCCATTCTAAGGAGGTTGCTCCACCTGCAGAAAAAATTGCAATGTCCGGTTGTTTAGCAACAGCATCTGTCAACCCTATTATTGTATGTGTTTCACCTTTATATTGGATCGGTTTTCCTGCAGATCTTTCAGATGCTACAAAATAATAAGTATCCACAGGTAAATTATACGCTTCTAAAACCGCTATAATTTCTGTTCCAACCATTCCTGTTGCCCCTACAATTGCTACTTTCATACTTAATTTTTTTAGACGAAGCAAAAGTAGTATATTTAGCAGTCGAAGAGCTTATCATTATGAGATTTTATTTAACAGTCGTTTTTTTATTCGTGACGTTTATAACGAGTGCACAGTTCTCTGATGACTTTGAAGACGGCAACTTTAATGTCGATCCAACTTGGACAGGCATGGATGCAAATTTTGAAGTGGATGAATTGAATCAATTGCATTTAGTTGCCCCTGCGGAGGCAGACACTTCTTATTTGTCTGTGTTCACAACCTTAATTGATGATGTAACGTGGGATTTTTGGTTGAATATGGACTTTAATCCATCTTCTGGAAATAACACTCGGGTTTATTTAGTGTCAGATCAGGAAAACCTAAAGGGAAGTTTGAATGGGTATTTTGTTATGGTAGGTAACACTGATGATGAAGTCAGTTTATATCGCCAAACAGGAGAGAGTATTACAAAAATAATTGACGGAATAGATGATGTAACAGATGCGGATGATGTAGAAGTTCGTGTTCGTGTTACAAGAGATGCAGCTGGAAATTGGGAATTGCTAAGGGATGCTACTGGTGGATATGCTTTTATTTCAGAAGGAACAACTACAGATGTTACGCATACCACAACGAGTTACTTCGGCGTGTTTTGCAAATACACCTCTTCAAGGTCTGAATTGTTTTATTTTGACAATTTAGGAAATCCGTATGTAGATGCTATACCTCCAACATTAGAAAGTGCAACCGTAGTTTCAAGTACAGAGTTAGCTATTCTTTTTTCCGAACCGATTGATCCTGTTACGGGAACTGTTTTTTCAAACTATACAGTTGATGGCGGAATAGGTAACCCTACTGGAGCAACCGTGGATGGAGTGAATCCCGCGTTGATTCATTTGACTATGGGAACTGCATTTACAAATGGTGAAACCTATGAATTGTCGATTGAAAATGTAGAGGATTTGGACGGTAATTCAATAGTAGCGCCTGCAACAGCGTCATTTTTGTATTTTGTTCCTGAAGCAGCAATAGAAAATGATGTAATTATAACTGAAATATTGGCAGATCCAAACCCTGTAATTGGTTTGCCAGAATTAGAGTTTTTCGAAATTTATAACAGATCGGATAAAATTTTCGATTTGGCGACTTGGACAATTAATGATAATTCTACAACAGCAGAATTTGAAACATACATTCTAAGGCCAGACGAATATGTTGTTATTTGCGGTCCAGATGAGGGAGTATTATTTGGTATTACTAATTTTTTAGAAGTAGATGGATTACCAACATTGACCAATTCAGAAGATGATCTTGTTTTGAAAGATGATGCTGGATTAGAAATTGATTCGGTTCATTATTTCCAATTTTGGTATAATGATGCTGAGAAGGATGATGGCGGATGGACACTGGAACGCAAACATTTGAATTCTCCATGTAGCGATTATAACAATTGGGGAGCATCAACAAATGTAAATGGAGGAACACCTGGTGCTCAAAACTCTATTTGGACTGATGAAGATGATGTTACAAGTCCTATGGTTATGGAGCGATTAGTAAATAGTGCAACTGAAGTTGTTTTAACCTTTACTGAATCCTTAGACACTTTAATTCCTATATCGGTAGAAATAACGCCTAGCGTGGGTTCTATTTCTGGTTCTTTTTTAAGTTTAGATATGTATCAGGTTGACATTTTCACACTTGAAGAGAATGAAACGTACACACTTAATTTAACAGGTGGTCAGGATTGTTGGGGGAATTTATTGCACGATACTGTTATTTTTGGATTACCAGGAGCGATTGAACCTGAGGACGTTATTCTGAATGAAATTCTTTTTGATCCTAAAACAGGAGGATCAGATTATGTAGAGGTTTATAATGTGTCTGATAAAATAATAGACCTGCATCAATTGTATTTGGCTAATTGGAATGACAGTATTACCAATCATGAGCAAATTGGTTCTAGCCAATATTTGTTACTACCAGGAGAATATGCAACCTTAACGGAAGATTCTACAGATGTAATTAATGATTTCGCCATTTACGGGATAGGAAGGTTTATTGATACTGAATTACCAACCTATCCAAACGATTCAGGTACCGTGTTTTTATTAGCTTCAGATTCAACTATTATTGATTACTTCCATTATGATGACGACTATCATTTTGCATTATTAAATTCAGAAGATGGCAAGTCTTTAGAGCGAATTAGTTTCGGTGGTGGAATGAATAATAGGGATAATTGGCACACGGCTTCTGAAAATGTTGATTGGGGGACTCCTGGTTATTTGAATTCGCAAGCAGCTATGCCTGTTTCTATGGGTGATGTTAGTATTGACCCGCAACTGTTTTCACCTGACAATGATGGCTATAATGACGTGGTAACCATTAATTTTGATTTAACGGATACAGATAATATTTTAGATGTTACTATTTACGATAATCAAGGGAGATTAATTCGGTTATTAAAGGATAACTACTTTATAGGACAAAGCGGTTTTATTACTTGGGACGGAATTAATGACAATGGTGAAAAAGCCGCCATTGGTTCATACATCATTTTGGTTTCGGTTAAAAACGCAGCAGGTGATGAAACGCAGTTTAAACTGGTTACTGTCCTTGCCGGACAATTGTAAATATAAAGGCATTTCAATTTCTAGTCACTAAGTCAATTACGCGAACAACACCTTTAGTTATGCGAATTAAAAAACGCTTTGAAGAAGAGAATATCTCTATTGCATACTCCGTAACAACATTAGATTTTGGAGTTAAACGAGGAGTGAATCTTTTTGATGAAAAGGTCAAAATTGAAGGCGCATCTATAAACAAACCGAATGATACAATTCTTTAAAGAGGTTTTTAATCATTTCATAGATAGTAATACATTTCAAAAAGGAGCAGCCTTGGGTTATTATGCTGTTTTTTCGCTATTACCAATGATTATTATAATCACCTCCTTACTAGGAATCTTTTTTGGAGAGAAAGCTGTATCAGGTGAGATATATGATCAGTTAAAAGATGTGTTGGGCAATGAGGCTTCAATTCAACTTCAAAACCTAATTAAAAATCAACACACGAATTACAATAGCTCTTTAACTGCAATTATTGGGTTTGCAACTTTGGCACTTAGTGCGGCCGGTATGTTTAGTCAGGCGCATAGTTCTTTTAATAGTATTTGGAATATCAAGGCAAAACCAAAAAGTAGTATTCTAAAGTACTTAAAGCAGCACTTCGTGTCTTTTTTAATTTTATTACTTCTTTTCTTGATTATTCTAATAAGTACAAGCGCAAGTAGTTTCTTGCTTAAAAACGCAGAGAATTTAAAAAGTGGTGTAGACCTCTTTTATATTTATGAACATATTATTTCATTTTTTGTGCTAGCATTTATTTTTTCTATCATGTTTACTTTTTTGAGTGATGCCAAAGTAAACTTTAAAGCCTCTCTTGCTGCTGGTGCTTTTACTTCGTTGTTTTTTCTTTTTGGAAAAATGGGAATAGCTTATCTTATTTCCAGCAGTCATATTTCTACAACATTTGGATCTGCTAGTTTGCTTGCTTTGTTAATGATATGGGTGTATTATACCTCGCAAATCATTTTTTTAGGAGCTTCATTTTTAAAAGTCATCAGTGAAAAATTGGGGCACCCAATTAGGCCTGGAGAAAATGCAGTTGAAGTAGAAAATCGAGAATTGAAAGAGTAATTAATGGCGAATAATTGCTAGAGTGTTATTAGACGTAGCTCAACTTCACCATATTTGATTTCCCTTTTTCCTCAATCGGGACAGAAGCAATATTAATGACAATGTCACCTTCATTAACAAGTCCCATTTTCTTTAAAATGTATTTACTATCGCTAATCGTATGGTCAGTACTAACCATTTTATCGTAGAAGTAACCTTTAACACCCCATAACAAATTCAACTGAGTCAAAATTTGCTTATTCTCTGTAAATACAAAGGTGTCTGATTTTGGACGTTGTGACGAAATTTTATAAGCCGTGTAACCTGAAAACGTCATGGTAATAATTCCTGTAGCTTCAACTCGTTGTGCTAACCGAGTAGCGTTAAAGCAAATTGAATCAGTAATAAATCGGTCCTGGTTTTTTTCTGGCAATTCCTCTTTGTGATAAATCGAATCTTCTTTTTCAACCTCACGAACAATTTTGCTCATGGCTTTAATAACCTCTAACGGGTATTTACCAACAGAAGTTTCTCCTGAAAGCATAACT
>CAKZPK010000168.1 GCA_937139035.1 uncultured Crocinitomix sp.
GCCATAGGAGAATATTGCCGTTAATCCAAGCACATTGCATTTTGCTTCGCGCAATGCTTCAACAGCTTTTAAACTACTTCCTCCAGTTGAAATTAAATCTTCAATAACAACTACTCGTTGTCCTGAATGATATTCACCTTCAATCATGTTTTGCAATCCATGTCCTTTTGCAGATGAGCGCACATATATAAATGGTAATCCCATTTCTTCAGCAACTAAAGCTCCAATTGCAATTCCTCCAGTAGCAACACCAGCAATAACATCAACAGTTTCATATTGATTTTTTATTTGCTCAGAAAATGTCTGACGAATTGCCGTTCTGATTGATGGAAATGAAAGTGTTTTTCTATTATCACAATAGATTGGCGACTTCATTCCACTTGACCATGTAAAAGGGTCTGACGGATTTAATTTAACAGCTTTGATTTGTAGCAAAAAATCAGCTATTTTTAAGGCTTTATCCTTATTTAGAATCATAGACGACAAATGTATAAAGTTTTTATTGAAAATAAACCTATAATATTTCAAATTAATCCAGAAGTTTTAACCGATTTGAATATTGCTGACTTGTGGAGTGGTGTAACTTCATTTTTGAATTCAGATGAAACGGAGATGATCATCTCAATTCGTAAAGAAAAAGATTTCCGAAAGTTTTTTAAAAAACATAAATACATAGAAGCTGCCGGAGGCTTGGTGCAGAGAGATGATTCTTATTTGTTTATCAAACGAAATGACCTTTGGGATATTCCAAAAGGAAAGTTAGATCCGGGGGAAACACCTGAAATTGCAGCCGTGCGAGAGATTGAAGAAGAGTGCGGTTTAATTGCTCCAGTTATTAAAAACCATTTGATTGATACTTGGCATACTTACGAACATAAAGGCAAAAATGTATTAAAGCGTACTTATTGGTACTGGTTAGATGAAGGAAGTGAAAAGACGGAGTTGGTGCCTCAAGCCGAGGAAGGAATAACAGCGGTTGCTTATTTTAAAATGTCTGAATTGGATCCAATTTTGTCTAATACTTATCTTTCAATAATAGAAGTGGTTGAAGCATTAAAAAAAATAAATTAAAAAAAGCTGTTACTTTTCTTATGAGTCGTATTTAAGCTTATAAACCGTGTATTGAACCTTGAAAGTAACACCTGAAATATATAAGGATGACCAACAATTAGTTTTGTTGGCTCAAAAAGATCGTAATGCCTTTGGTTTGCTTTACGAGAAATATTTTGAGCGCATTTACCTTTTTATTTACAAACGGGTACAAGACGAAGCAAAGGCTGGAGATATTTGCCAAGAGGCAATGTTAAAAGCCATGTTCAATATTGAAAAGTATGAAAATAGGGGAGCACCTTTTTCAGCATGGTTGTATCGAATTGCTTCTAACGAAGTGAATTTGTTTTTTAGAAAATCAAAAAAAATGATTTCTGTTGAAATTCAGGAAAAGGATTTAAAGGAAATCATGTCGGAAATTTCTTTGCAAAAAATAGATGACATTGACGAACAGGATAAATTGATTCAAGCTTTAAATTCTTTAAAACCTGAACATTCTGAGATCATTGATTTACGATTTTTTATGCGCTATTCTTTTAAAGAGATAGCAGAATTTTATAATATTACTGAAGCAAATGCGAAAATGAGAGTTTATCGCATTTTGGATCGATTAAAGAAAGGTTGGAAAACTGAATGAGAACCTATAAAGTAAATAGAACTGAAACACCGAAAGTCCCGTCGAAAGAATCGATCGAGAAATACAAGGACTTTTCTGCG
The DNA here is from genome assembly GCA_937139035.1 of uncultured Crocinitomix sp. Lineage (GTDB taxonomy): Bacteria > Bacteroidota > Bacteroidia > Flavobacteriales_D > Crocinitomicaceae > Crocinitomix. The sequence continues at coordinate 1,768 of CAKZPK010000168.1, forward strand.
CTTTCCCATGAGTATGACAAAATGGTGAAACGCCCCAAGGTGCCGTTATATCGGGACAAAAAAATGTTTTTAGTGTTGCTTTTAATTGCTTTGGTGGCAATTCTTTTATCTCAGATGGGAGATGAAGAAAGCGCCGAGCAGGACCAAGATGAACCTACTAGTACAGAGCAAGTAGGGGACTAACTCGACGCAAGTTTTTTTATTAAATTTCTTTGATTTTAGCGACAATTTCTTCCTGAATGGAAACGCCTTTATCTTTATTGTAAAGTTTCTGTAGTTCTACACTTATCTCACTGTAGGGTACTTCCTTTTGCTTTAAATCTAAATAAATGGTTTGTATATGACTTGGGCGTGGTCCCCAATCAAATAGGCTGCTACCTACTTCATCCCTTACAATTAGTTTAGGGATAGAACGCCCTCCATTTGTTAAGAATTGATCCATTAAATCTAAATTCTCATCTCTTAATTTCCACTCTAAATTTATGTTCTCGTTTAAATCGGCCATTTTTTGAATAAAACCTAACGAATGCGCTGCATCTCCACACCATGCTTCCGTCAATACAGTCCAATTTTGTTTTGTATTGATTTCTTTTATTACATTCACTGTATCTTCCTGTAAGCTTCCTTTAGCTAACCAACGCTCTAGTCGTTTAAGGTTCATTTTTGTATAATGCAACATGGCTTCTGAATGATTTTCACCAGTTGTTTTATTTTCTTCAAGTAATGACTTAATCATGTCAATATATGTCTTCATGCCAAAATAGACGGAGGTAATTTTTCTACCTTACAGTTAAAATCAGAAATGTATAATAATTGAAGTTTAAAGGTAAGGGCTAGACGCGTATAAAAAAGTGATTTTGTGGGATTAAACTTCTTTTACAATGCGTAAGATTAGTTTATGTTTGTGATAGTCGGATACTACACCTATCTACTGTGATCACTTAATAAATTATGTGATAAAGAATTAAGAGCTCTAAATGAATCGCAACGTTTAGGGCTCTTTTTTTATGGGGTAAATTAGTTGTAGGTTCTTTTTTAGCTTTGTTAATTGATGTGTACGTTTTTTCGTACTGAATCTTTTACCATATCAACATTAGTTGCAAATAGCCAAACTTCATATGTTCCGGCCGTGTCAAATAAGCACGAATCATTTTCTAATAGGGATGATTTTCCGTTACCGAAATCCCATTCCCAAGAAATACTATTTTGAGATTGGTTGTAGAAATATAAATAACAAGGACTGATAGAACCGTTTCCCTCAACATAAAAATTAGCTTGAGGTAATGGAGCAGGATCTTCTTTTTTACAAGATTGTGAGGCAAAGAGCAACACTAGTAAAGCACTTGTTGTAAATAGTTTCAATTCAATTATTTTACGAAATTCATTTCATCAATCAAATGTGATGCCCCACCATATTCGTCGATCACCCAAAGGACATAACGAATGTCAACAACAATGTTACGACAACGAGACTCATCAAACATAAAGTCACTCATTGTGCTTTCCCAACTACGGTCAAAATTGATTCCCATTAAATTTCCATCTGCATCAATTACTGGGCTACCAGAGTTCCCTCCAGTTGTGTGGTTAGATGCTGTAAAGCAAACCCAAAGCTCGCCATCTTGTGCATAATCACCCCAATTTCCTTTGTTGTATAATTCTATAAATCGGTC
>CAKZPK010000169.1 GCA_937139035.1 uncultured Crocinitomix sp.
GTTACTGTTGGCAGAGCGTGTAGGGGTCCATCGAGAGTAGCTGTATTTTGACATCCGTTTCCGTCTGTTCCTGTTACTGTATAAGTAGCTGTTCCAACCGCTGCTGTAAAAGCAACTCCGTCTGTTACGCCTAAATCCCAAGTATAAGTAGCTGCACCGCCACCTGTAAATGTGAATGATTCACCATCACAAACTTCGGCATCATCAACTGATGCTGTAACTGTAGGTTTAGCGTGAACTAAAATATCTACTTGAAACCCACAATCATCAATGTGATCACTACTGGCAGAATAAGTTGTTACACCAACTGGAGGAGCAAATGCAACGCCATTTGTTACACCACCATCCCAAGTAATTGTTCCTCCATTAGTAGAGGTTGCATCCAAAGTCACTAAATCATCTTCACAAACTGTTGTTGCTGAAACTGTTGTTGTAAGTCCGTCACATAAAACGGTAATAACAATTTGACCATTACCTGATCCAGCTCCAGCGCTATTAACTTGGTCTATTCCACTATTAAAGGAACCGCCGCCGCCGCCGCCGCCCCATTGACCACCGCCACCGGTAGATCCTCCGCCACTATATCCTCCGCCGCCACCACCTGCACCACTAGTTCCTGAAGAATAACTTCCTCCACCGCCGCCAAAACCGCCAGTATGTGTTCCTCCAGCTCCACCTCCAACGAATGATTGTCCGCCAGTTGAACCTGCAAATCCGTTTTGACCAGCAGTTAATAAACCACCTCCGGCTCCGCCATTTTGAGATTGAGTTCCCGTAAAACCTCCACTTCCTGCTGTTCCACCTGCACCAGTTCCACCAGAAGCATTAAGTCCTAATGTACCAGATGTAGTAGTAACAGCATTTACTCCGTTGTGAACAGTTCCGCAGCAAGGACCTGCCCCACCGCCACCACCACCAGCAATCACATAAGGAGTGCCAGTAGCCTGATCTACTACGAAAGATCCGCCTCCACCGCCGTTACCAGAAGTAGGTTGTTGTCCAACTAATATGTCGAATACCTGACCTGGAGTAACTGTAAAATCTCCTTGCATTGATGCTCCCAAACCTCCAGTACCGGTGGAATTTCCTCCTTGCGCTCCAATTGTCTGAATTCGAATAGAAGTTGCTCCAACAGGGACTGTATAAGTTGTAATGGAGCCAGTATAGCTGAATGTTGTTACCTGCCCCCACGCATGACTAAAATAAAATCCTATTGTAAGCAACAGGATCAGTTTAAAATTGTTAAAATGTTTCATATTTCGCTTTTTGTTTAGAGTGCCAATGTAAAACGATCTCAATAGGGTTTATTAAACGGGTTTCCCAAAGTAGAAAACTAGTTTTCGAATGTAATTTGGTATTGAAAGGAAAAAAGATAAAATTAGTTCCTGTAAATTCAGTTGCAATCTGTCATGTGGGAAATAAAAAAGGGAGACGGATACACCTCTTTACAAGAAGACTAACATGTCTCTCCCAACCTGTCTAAATCACGAACCAACTCCCCAAAATCAAACTCAACAAAATCACCTTCATTATTCCCTATTAAATGTTAAAAATTCAAAAAGCACTTCGATCAGTTTTAAATGACAATTATTTTTCAATTGCACAACCAAAAACATATCAATTTGTGCACCTGTTGCGGAAAAACATGAGAATTGTTTTAGAGTAAGACTTTTCATATATTTACTGCTCAACACTCAAAATAGTCTATAATGAATAAATTTCTTTACATATTTTCAATCATTTTAATTTCAACCGTAAGCTGCAAAAAAAAGGGTTGCACTACTGAAAATGCTACTAATTACAATTCTGAAGCTAAAGAAAATGACGGCTCATGTCTTTATGAAGCTAAAACTTCTTTTTGGTTTAGTGAAGGAGTTTCAGGATTTCTTGTTGGCCCCTATGACGTTACAGAGTTGACTGTTTACATGGATGATGTTTCAGTCGGTACTATGAATCCCGCAGAATGGAAAACAGGCCCAGATTGTAACGGTGAAAACTTTACAGTCACTACGGACCTAGGTGCATTTTCTGGTAAAAATTTCACTTACTCGGTTCGTGATAATTTTGGAACGGAACAGTTTAAAGGCACAGTTTCATTAGTGGGCAATGATTGTAAAAGCGTTGAGTTAAAGTGGTGATAGACGAAAGTATGTAGTTTATAAATTACGAACTGCTTTTAGAGATATGGAAATTGTGGTGCAAACGCTTGTGGTTAACATTAGTGCTGCAAATAAAGCCTTAGAAAAAAATCAGTATTTCTATTCAGGTATTAAGAAAGAAGGAATTGAGTTATTTAATTCGAGTCGGTATGACTTTGCTTCTTTTAAGGGCTTATCTGTTAACAACAAAGCGTTTCAATAAAGTATCCCCTGAAGCTAATCTCAAATTGAAATAGTAGGTTCCATTTGACAACCCTGAAACATCAATAGTATTTGATAACACTTTTGCTTGCAAAACCAATTTACCCATCAAATCGTAAATTTGTACATCCGCATTATTCAAATCTTTAGAAAAGTCTAAAGTAATTCTATTGCATGCTGGATTCGGATAAATATTCATTTCTAAATCCTCTGAATTATGAATTCCAACATCTTCCTCCGCTGCAATTTTGAGAATAAAAGCATCACTTGCAATTGACGTTCCGTTCGGCTCCAATTCAAAAACCCCACCTTCGCTTGGATCAAAATCAATCTCATTCTCAAATTCACCAGTTATATAAACATTACTATATGCATCAACCGCAATACCATAAGCTCTTTCATCAGAACTCAAATGCCCAATCTTTTGAACCCAAATAGGAGATCCATCTACGTTTACTTTACTAATAACAATAATGTTATGTAAAGAGCCTGGCCCCGAAGTATTAGATTCAACCCCCGTAATATAGACCTGCCCATTTCTATCAATGTCAATTGCATACACATATTCCCATCCAGATGCATACATGTGATTCGCCCATTTATAGATGCCCTCTTGATCTAATTTTAAAAGAAAGATGTCTAAACCGAACTCTGCAGACAAATAATCAACACCATCACCTGTATCAAAATCCACTGTGCCCTGAAACATTCCCGTCACATAAACATAACCTGCTGGACCAATGGCTATAGCCACACCTATTTCGTTCCACTCCCCGCCTATTCGTTTTGCCCAATTAAATGAACCTTCCACATCTAATTTAAGTACAAATGCTTCACGCGCTCCATAATTGCCCAAAATATACGTTCCTTCATTTGGGTCAAAATCTACAGATGAAAAATAATACTGACCCACTACATAAACATTTCCCCATCCGTCAACTTCTATCCCATTCCCTCTATCGTCAAAGGTTCCTCCTATTCGTTTCGCCCAGTTTAACTCCCCGCCTGAATTGAGTTGCAAAATAAAAATATCCTCACCTCCCTCTGAGGTATGATTAAAAACGGCAGCTCCTGGGTCAAAATCTGTCGTCCCCTCAAAACTACCCGTTACAAGTATTCGTCCATCATTATCGCAAGCCACTGAATGGCCATCTTCAGCATCAGGTCCACCAACACTTTTTGCCCAGATGAAATCTCCGTCTAAATTCAATTTTAGAATAAAAATATCTTCACCTCCAGCCGAGGTTAAATTCGAGACTCCCCCATCAGGATCAAAATCCACTGTTTCTTCATAATTTCCAACTACAATCAAATTTCCATCTTTATCTATTTTTAGAGCGGTTCCCGTTTCATTTCCATCTCCTCCCATTGACTTTGCCCAAACTAAGCTACCCTCAGAGGTCAATTTA
>CAKZPK010000170.1 GCA_937139035.1 uncultured Crocinitomix sp.
ATATCATTATTCCCAACGCACCAATGAGAAATGTAGCAATGTTCAAAGGTCTCTTTTTATTCTTCCAAGAGTTCAACCATTTTTGAGCCAAAAACCAAATTACAGAAAGCCTTAACGAGATTAAGAGCACAATGCTCCAATTGAAACCCGTTTCGCCTTCTGAGGTCATGCTCATTATAAGCAATAGAGAATAATAGAGCACCGCAAAGAAAGGAACTGCGATCCATGGCAGGTATTTTATGAGCCAGTTATTTTTTAACTGTATTTCATTCATAACGCTTAATTTATTCTTTCTTTTTCATCATTTCCAACATCTATCGACTGATAGCTACGCTCCTTTAATTTTCCAAAGCTGAAACTCAGTGAAAAGCGAATGTTTTTTGTATAACTTTTATCTAGGTATGATACTGAATAATCACCAATATAATAAGTTCCTGCCTCTCTTTCTGTAAAGAAAATATCATTAGCTAAAATACTACATTTTAATTGATCATTAAGGAAGGTTTTAGAAACCCCAATTGAAACACTATAGCTATTTAAATCATGATAGATTCCGTCATATCGCCCAGAAAAATAATTAGCAATGAGCTCAATGTTTACAATACGTTTAACTTTTACTTGCCCATATAAGTAGATGTAATGATATGGTTTTAAATCAATCGAACTAAAATCACCATATTCACCAATTACTTTATCAAAATTGAGTGAATAATTGAGGTAGGCAGTCGCAAATTTATTTTGAAATGGCAACGTTGCAGATGCGTAAAATCGATTGGCATCTACGTTCTCGCGAAACAGTACAACACTGTTTTCACCACCCAAACCTTCTTTTGTAATGTCTTTAAATGCATTTATTGATCGGTAAAAAGTTGCGTCTAACTGCAAGGAGCCAATGTTAACAGCAAGTTTAACAGAATGATCAAGCTGTGGAAGCAATAAAGGATTCCCTTGTTTTGATGTTAATGAATCAATATAAAAGACCTTTGGATCTAGTTCATTATATGATGGTCGCCCAGTGTAGACATTATAACTCAAATTCAAACCAATGAATTTATTTACTTTTTTAGAAATCAATAAAGAGGGAATAAACCAATTATAAGTTCGGTTTAAACTCATTTGATTTTCTTGCGTTGTTATTCCTTGAGCTATTGTTCTTTCAAACCTCAGTCCAGCTCGAAAATTAAAGGTGCCCACTTGTTTGTTTGCCTCGCAATAAGCTGCAAAAAGATGTTCTTTAAATTTGGTGGTGGATGAATAATTGGGAACAATTAAAAGTTCACTCCCAATAAGGTTATTCATCTGCAAATCACCTTTGTTTATACTGTTAGAATAGCGTGTTCCTGCGCTTATTGAAAACAAAGGATTAAAGATTTTTTCATAATCAACCTGACCAGAAAATAGGTTGATCCAATTGTTGGATTCAATTCTCCGTTGTTTATTTCCTACAGCAATTTTATCTATGAATATGTCCTCCGAAATTTTTTCTTCAAGTCCTAAAGAATAACCCGAATATTGAGCTCCAATAAAAAGTGTGCTGCCAATTGTGTCTAGCTTTTTTTTATAGTTTCCAATCAAACTATTATTGGTGACATTAACAGCTCCTTCATTAAATGCATCATATGTTGTCAATTGTGCTGCCGTAACTCTGTTCATAGAATTAATGTCTACTCCAACCTTGGTAAGGCTTCCTTGATACTCAAAGGTGACAGCACTTGTTGAATCCAGTTTATAGCTCATTCCAAAATTGGCATTATGCCTTTGAATAGCAGATTCTTCTAATAAACTTAATTCTGTTTCATAGGCTCCTGTTCTCTCAGTGCTTCGATTTATGGTGCTCCATGTATTACCAATGGTTGCTGAATAACCTGCTTGTAGTAACCATTTTTTACGCTCAAAATTAATTCCAATGCTTGAGGATGATAAGAAAGTAGGCAACAATACTGATTGCCTAATATTGACTTGAGTGCCTTCACGATAATAGTTTTTTGTAATGACATTAATAATCGCTCTAGCTTCGCTACCATATTTAGATGAAGGATCTTTTATTATTTCTATGCGGATAATTTGATCGACAGGAATCATATTAAATTGATCTATCGTTACTGCTTGACCATCAGTGTAAATAATTGCGTTACCGCGCCCAATAACAGTAATAACATCATCCTTAATTAGTATGCCTGGGGATCTTTTAAGAATATCTAAAGGGGTAATACTTTCAGCAAGTATTGTTTTTTGAACATTCACCTTAGTTACAGTTCCATCAACTTCATATAATGGAACATATGCAATTACTTCTACCGTGTTTAAGTCTTCACTTTTTTTAAGGGATATTTTCCCCAAGTCAATTAAAGTACTTCCATCAAGATTGGAAACATTTTGATAATAATCTGCAGTTTCAAGTGATTTGATTTTTAAGAGAATATGCTGTTCTTTAATTGGTGATAAATCGAACTCTCCATCAACTATAATTCCGCCTGTTATAAATGAGCTGTCCGCAATGTTGTAAGCAAGCACATTTCCGCTTACTAGCACTTCATTATTTTCTGTAAAAACGCGTCCCTTTATATGATATTGAGAGAAAGCAAAAGAGCAGATTACAAATGCTATTAATGTGAGTAGATACTTTTTTAAATTCGATTCTATCATCTTGTTTTTTTATAGTTATAGGACAATAGTAGGCGAGAAGGATCGATTTAATTCAGTCAAAAACCTAAAGCGTCATTTATTAAACCTTAGCCGTTATTATTAGATGATGAACTTAAAAAGAGGATCATGACTCTTCTAATGAAAAACTAAATGAAAACCTATCCGTTTGGTTTAATTGCTGATTGAGAACCTATCCTTAACATGAGTTAACATTGTGTTTCATAACGTAATGTACACTTATCCTCTAGTTAACAATAACCTAACATAGGGGTGTTAATTTTGGCGTCAAATGGAATCTTATTATTTAATCGTTTTAATTTGCTTAATAGCCCTTGCTGTCTCAGATTTGGTAGTTGGGGTGAGCAATGATGCTGTTAACTTTCTAAATTCAGCTTTCGGCTCAAGAGTAGCTTCAAAACGTACCGTTTTGATAGTCGCATCTGCCGGAATTATGTTGGGAGCAGCCTCATCTAGTGGGATGATGGAGATTGCTAGAAAGGGAATTTTTAATCCTGAAATGTTTGCCTTTGCTGACATCATGGTCATTTTTTTAGCCGTTATGTTAACGGATATTATATTACTTGACCTATTTAACACATTTGGAATGCCAACAAGTACAACGGTTTCTATAATGTTTGAGCTTTTAGGGGCAGCATTTGTTGTGGCAAGTATAAAAGTATTGAGTAATGGAGATAGTTTTTCAACCTTAGGAGAATATCTTAATACAGATAATGCAATTTTAATAATTGCAGGCATATTTCTTTCTGTCCTGATCGCTTTTTCTTTAGGAACACTTGTTCAATACATAGTCCGTTTAGTGTTTAGTTTTAATCTTGACAAATCATTGAAAAAATATGGGCCTGTTTTTGGAGGGCTTGCAATTACAATGATTACCTACTTTATGCTGATTAAAGGAATGAAAGGCAGTAATTTTATTCCAGTAAATTGGTTGGTATGGATCAAAGGTAACGTTACTTTATTACTTGTTGTAATGGCTGCATTTTGGACAGCATCTTGTTATGTCTTAACCTATTTTTTCAAATTAAACATATTAAAAATTGTTGTTTTAATTGGGACTTTTTCGTTAGCAATGGCATTTGCAGGAAATGATTTAGTGAACTTTATCGGTGTTCCAATAGCGGGGCTTCAATCTTATACAATTTTCGAAAGCTCTTCTATTGCTGCGGATAGTTTAAATATGGGGATTTTAGGAGATAAGATGCAGGCAAATACCTTAATTCTTTTAGGTGCAGGTGTTATTATGATTTTGACACTGTGGTTTTCCAAAAAAGCACGGTCTGTTACTGAAACTGAGATTAATTTGTCAAGAGAAGGAGCGGGAACAGAACGTTTTAAATCAAACTGGTTATCAAGAATAATTGTTAGAGGAGGAATTAGAATGAGTAGTGCGGGTAACAAAATGTTATCAGCAAATGCTAGAGAAAAAATAGACGCCCAATTTGAGAAAAAAAATCAAGGTAATATAGCGGCAAAAGATCAACCCGCTTTCGATTTGGTAAGAGCTTCAGTTAATCTTATGATGGCTAGTTTGCTAATTGCATTTGCTACCTCATTAAAACTACCCTTATCAACAACCTATGTTTCATTTATGGTTGCAATGGGTACATCTTTAGCCGATCGCGCCTGGAATAGAGAATCTGCAGTTTACCGTGTAGCTGGAGTTGTTAATGTGATTTCAGGATGGTTATTTACAGCGGTAATTGCTTTTTCTGCTGCAGGAATCATTGCTGTTATTTTGTTTTATGGAGGAATTATAGCCGTAATAAGTTTAATGGCATTGACTATTTTCTTAATTGTTAGATCTCAAATTATTCACAAACGCTTAGAGAAGAAAAAAGACAAGACATTGAATAATTTGTTGAATAGAGACCGTATTCATTCATCTGAAGTTTTTAAAGAAAGTGAGGTTAGAATTTCTTCAACATTATATAAAGTCAGCTTTATTTTAAGTGATATCATTCAAGCCCTTGGAAATGATGACAGAAAACGAATTTTGAAAGCTAAAACAGAAGTGAAATCATATAAAAAGGAACATGATGAATTAATAGCAAGTTTCTATTATTACCTAAAAAAAATAGATACAAAAGGACATAAAGAAGGACAGTTTTATATGCATGCTCTGAATTACCTTCAAAACATTTCACAATCTGTACACCTCATTGGAGAGAAAGTATATGAGCATGTTGACAATCTGCATCAATCCTTGCAAAAAGAAAAGGTAGAAGAGCTAATTCAACTTTCTAGTCATTTGAGTAATTTATTCGTCAATATTTCCAATATGATGAGTGATAGCGCGCAAGGTAGCATGAAGTCTATTGAAGATCAAAGCAATGAAATATTAGAATTTTTAGACTCTTTGGAAAGAAATCAAATTGAGCGTATAAAAACAGAAACAAGCAGTCCAAAAAACTCAATGTTATATCTCTCGATTGTGCTGGAATGTCGTGATATTCTTAATGATTATACAGATCTGGTTTCATTGTATGAAAATGATGCGTCAGAACCGAAAACACCTTCTCCTGGAAATAGAAAGGAGTTATTACAAAACTAGGTGGGTTAAGTTGATGCAAAATTCGCTTAAGTAATTGATATAACGTCATCAATTTTAAGTCATTAATAACATAAAATTGACTTTTATAACTTTCACGGAGTTCAATTAGTGAACTTCTTGGTTTATATGGTAATTTTGTTGGTAATGATCCTGTACCACAAAATTATAGGCCGTTTTTCATTTTTGTCGATATGGTTGTTCTTAGCTATTTCTACAAATGCGCAGACGTTTCAGGAACGTTACGAATTAGGGGAGGATCACATTCTTAATTTTAATATCTCAGAGGGGATTGATGTTTTGGGAAATCTTTATAATGATCTGAAAAACAGAAAGGATATTCCTGAAATTTATAAAACGAAGGTGGCAATTAGCTATGCTAGAATTTTAGAATTAGGAGATCAAGATGAGCGTGCATTGAGGTTATTGACAAAAATTGGAGAAAGACATAGTGCTGAATTTGTTAATCAAGAATCTATTTTAATTCATATTACTTTATCGCGGATTAATGAAAAAATGGGCTACCCAACGGAAGCTTATGAAAACCTTCAAAATGCCTATTCTTTAATAAAGATTTCGAAAAATGATTCTTTAAGAGCGCGCTACTATAAGCGCATGGCCTCTTTAATTCGAGTGAATGATGCAAGTGATTCTATTGCGCTATGTTATTTAGATTCTGCTGAAGTTTTTGCCAATCAGTTTAATGATTTGCATGAGTTAGGAGAGGTGAATATGGTAAGAAGTGTGATTGCTACAGGACGTGGCGATTATGAGGACGCCGAGAAATACGGTAACGCAGCGTTGGTTAATTGGGCGGGAATAGATGATGAAGTAGGTAAAGCTGCGATTTTAACAAACTTAGCTTACATTGAAATAGCAAAAGGAAATCCTGAAAAAGCATTAGAAATTGTCGATTCAATAGAAAATAATTACCACCCTGAAGATTATATATGGGGTGGGCAGCAAATGCAATATGTTTCAATCATGGCTTATGAAATGTTAGGGATGAAAGATTCTATCATTTCCTCTTATGGTAAATTGATTCGCGCAACACGTGAGGATGAAATGAACAAAATGTCTATTGCCGTAGCAGAATTGAAAGTTGAGTCGCGTGAAGAGGAAATTGCAAATGAATTAAAAATTTCTGAGCAAAACGTAGGTTTTGAGCGAGCATTAAATTTTAGGTTATTTATTACAATGTCTGTCATTTTATTGGGCGCATTGATTTTGATTTATTTTTTAAGAAGAGTTAGAAAAAATAAGAAGTTAATTGAAGAACAAAGAAAGGAACTAGAGCAAGCATTGAAGGAGAATGAAACCCTTTTCGAAGAAGTGCACCACAGAGTGAAGAATAATATCAGTATAATCTCCAGTATGATGCAAATCCAAATTAGGGAGGAAGATGATGAAGCTTTGAAAGAAAGACTGAGAGAAAATGAATTGAGAATTCGATCGATTGGACTTGTGCATACTTTGATCTTTAACTATGATCGTATTCAGCGTTTGCTCATTGATCAATATTTTAATGAGTTAATTAAAGGAATTGTTGAAACTTATGGTGCAGATCTAGATGTGAAAATCGACATTCGATCAGATGAGGTTAAAGCAGGATTAAATATTATGGTTCCAATTGGGCTTTTAATGAATGAATTGGTAACAAACTCTGTAAAGCATGCTAAAGTTGAGAGCCTGGTTATTAGTGTAAAAACAACCTTGTCTAATGGGATTTTAGAAATAGCATATAGTGATAATGGAAAAGGGTTTGACCCTACAAGTACTGGAGATAAAGATTCTTTTGGTATCAGTATGGTTAAACGAATGGTACGTCAAGTAGAGGGGTCGTTAACTTTTTCATCACCAGGAA
>CAKZPK010000171.1 GCA_937139035.1 uncultured Crocinitomix sp.
TGGCGAATCGTGCAATTGTTTATTTAGATACACTTACGAATACTTATGTTGATTATTCTAAACGAAGTCAGTTAGAGGTAAATGAAAACACACTCAACAACATTCAAAAACAAATTGACACCGTAAGTATTTTAATTCAAGAAAAAGAGCGGGAGTTATTGCTTTATAAAGATGAAAATGCGATTCTTAATATCAATAAGGAAGAGGACGACTTTTTTGCAGAATACATATCTTTTACCAAAGACAAACGAATGCTAGAGCAGAAAAAAGGTTCTGTTATAGCGTTAAAAGAATATTTGCAGTCATCTGACGATACTCGTGTATTACCACCTTCGTTTTATATTGAAGAAAATGACGGTTACTTGAAAGAGGCAATTGGAGAAGTTAGAAAAAGACAAATTCGATATGAAATTGATAAGACGCAAAAGTCGGTAGAAAACAAAACAATGATTCAGGCGCAAAAGGAAATTGCCATGCTAAATAATGATATCCTGAATTATTTAGAGAATTTATTAATAGCGTTTAACCAACAAATTGCCATTGCAGATAGTTTTATTCGCGATTATAAAAATGACATTAGAAAACTACCTAAGTCCGCTCAAGGTGTAATGAATATTCAGCGTGAATTGGATGTGAATAATAAAATGTACCTTTTCTTGTTAGAAAAGAAAACCAATACTTTAATTGCGCGTGCGGGTATTATTCCGCAAGTGAAAATTATTGAAAAAACAGTTAGTACAGGAGTCGTTTATCCCAATAAAACCAAAATTATTCGTCTGTTTATCTTAGGTGGATTTATATTCGCATTTTTAATTGCAATTGTTCGCAAACTCTTCTTTGAAAAGATTGAAAATGTTAATGATCTAGCAGAGGTTTCTGAAATTAACATTGCAGGAGGAATTCCTTTCGTTAAAGAAATGGAAAACCCTTTAATGATTGAATCTCAACCAAAATCGCATGTTACTGAAAGTTTCAGAACGATTAGAACAAATCTTACATTTATAGGTGAGGACAAAAAAGATGGAAAGGCCAGGAAAGTATTATTGTCTTCATTCTTTCCTGGAGAAGGTAAAACGTTTTGTTCAACCAATTTAGCCAACTTAGTAGCGAAAGGAAGCAAAAAAACATTGATAATAGATTTTGATTTGCACCGACCAAAAGTGCATAAAATGTATAAAATTCAAAATCAAAAAGGGGTGTCTAATTACATTATTGGAAAAAGTAGTTTTGAAGATGTTTTAGTAAAAGATGTTTATCCTAATTTGGATGTAATAACAGCTGGTCCAATAGCACCTAACCCTTCCGAGTTGGTATTGAGAGATAAAGTGCGCGAGTTGATTGAGCATGCGGAAGGAATTTATGATTTCATTATCGTAGATACACCACCTTTTGGACTTTTAAATGACACGCTTGAGTTAACCAAATATGTTGACATGTTCCTTATCATTATGAATACGCGATATACGCGTAAAAAAGGAGTTGAGCATATCAATCAAATGCTAGAAAAATTTGATGAAATTGGAAAAGGTTTAGTTCTTAACGGAATTAAAGAGAGTAGACTGCAGTACTATTATTCCAAATATACCTACAAGTATACCTACGGTTATAATTATGGATACGGCTATGGTTATGGCAGTACTTACGGTAGCGGATATACCAATGATGAAAATTATTAAAACATTGACATTGGTAGAATTAAACGCTAGTTTTGTAACGAAACGAATAAGTCTATTACTTAGATTGAATGCTGAAAAATTTACTTAAAACTACTTTTCTTGTTCTCTTCTCTATACTGTCAATAAGTGCTATTGGTCAAACAGTTGAACGCAATACATTTGCAGTTTTTAATTCAATTACACCTAATGATACTTTATTAGTTGCTGGTGGACAAATTATGACTGGTGAATCTGATTCCCCCTTGATTGAACATGGTTACTATCCACTTAGCAATACTTTGTTGAGTATAAATGAACCCGAGTTAATTCAGTCTTATTCAATTTATCCTAACCCTTTTAATGAGTCTTTTCAAGTGAACTGGGCAAATGCAGAGTATGCTACAATTACAATTGAGATTTATTCTGTTAACGGCGCATTAATTCAAAGAATTGAGTCAAGTGATGCTCAAATAATTTTTTATTCTGAAACTTGGGAACCCGGTATGTACTTTGTGAGAGGACATACAGCAGAAGGGATTCTTTTTGATGAAAAAGTAATTAAAACCTAATATGAGAAATGTAAAGCTTCACATATTATTGTTGTTTACAAGCATACTTGTTTTAGGAAATGCGCGTGCGCAAGAATTGAATTACAATCGAATTAATGTGCAAGGGCAATTAATGAATGCCACTTCTAGCGAAACTGATTTTGAGTTTTTGGTGCTTGCAAATGCTGGAGATACGCTTTGGCGCGAATCTCATTCAAGTATTAGTTTAAACGAACAAGGCGCTTTTACAATCCCTTTTGGATCTGGTACATTTATCTCTGGTGAAATCAGTGATTTTTATGATATGAATTGGTTGGATGTAGATCGCGTTGAGCTTTATCATTTAGGCGATTCTCGCTATTTGCAAGGATCATTTGAAGTTCAATCTGTACCATACGCCTTGCATAGCCTTACCGTTTTAAATAAACCTAACCTCATTGAACTGGATGATGTAGAAGGAGAGGAAGAAGAAGATCATATTGTGATTTTTGATGGTGTAAACTATTTTCTCGGTTTAAATGAATTTGGAGATACGAGTTTATATGCATTGCATGTTGATCATGTGTTGTTTTCAGATACGGCCCACTACGGATATAACACTGCTTTTGCTGACACGGCCTTGTATAGTTATTATGCCGATACTGCTAATGTTGTTATCAATCTTAATACCTCCATATATGCCGACTCTGCCGCATATGTTGATTCTGCTAGCTTCGTTTATTCATCCACTGGCAACTGGTCAATTTTTGGAGACGAAGGATTGGGAACGGATCATTTTGTTGGCCCAACAACAGAAGAATTGCTTGGATTAAGAACAAATAATAATCCCCGTTTAATTTTAGATGCTGATAATTCAGTCCATAATGATTTTCCAGGAGTTGGATTTCGATTGAACCCTACATCTGGTATTTTGTTCACTCCAAACACCAATCCTGGTATTGATGAAGTAGAGAATACTTACCTTTATTTTGACGGGGCAAGCGCTTCTTTTCATGGAGGATTTAATGAAGCCCCTATTGATACGATAATGGGACCGTATAGTTTTGCATGGGGAGAAAATGTAGGTACAAATGGGCCTTATTCAACTGTTTTCGGAAAAGATACATACGGAGATACTGCTCTTTTTGGTGGAATGATGACGCCTTACGCTGCGATCTCAAGTGTTGCTATGGGGAAAGATTGCCATGTAGCACATATGGGGTTTGCTTTTGGAGATAGTGCTATAGCGAATTATTATAGAAATATAGCTATTGGTAAAAACGTTACTGCAAATGTTGCCTCAGCAGGGCTTGCAATGGGGAATAATATTAAGGTAACTGGCGCCACTTCGTGGGCTGCTGGTAGAAACTTAACAGTAAATGCCCATTTTTCAACAGCAATGGGGACTAACGCTAGTTCAAATGGTAAAAATGGCTGTTTTATTTATGGCGACAATTCTACAATTGATACCGTTAAAAACACAGTGCAAGACCAGTTTATGGTTCGTGCGGCTGGTGGATATGTATTTTATTCTTCTGGTGATTTGACAATGGGGGTGGAATTGCTACCAGGTGGTGGAAGTTGGTCAATGGTGTCTGATCGAAATAAAAAGCGAAATATTCATGTATTGTCGCCAACGGCATTTCACACAGCTTATGATAGCTTAACCGTTTTGTCTTGGAGTTATATTGGAAATTCAACATTGCATATTGGTCCTATGGCGCAAGATTTCTATGGGATTTTTGGAGTAGGGGAGAAACCTAATTACATCAACATGATTGACAGTGATGGTGCAACCTTTTTAGGAGTTAAAATGCTCTATGAAGATTTAAAGGATGCCCCTTCGCAAGAAGAAGTCATAGAATTTGAAAGCGAATTAAATAAAGAAAAAGAGGAGCTCGAAAAAATCGAGAAACGTATTAATCAATTATATGAAGAATTGGATCATAACTAGTTTATTCCTGTTATGCATTAATTTGGTCTATTCTCAAGAATTCCCCGAGGGAATTTCTTATCAGGCACAAGTGCATAATTCGGATGGAGGCTTTTTGTCAGATGCGACAATTGGCGTTGAATTTAGTATACGCGCATCAGCAATGGATGGTGAAATTGTTTGGCAGGAAAGACATACCCCATCTACAAACGACTTGGGTCATATTTCAGTAGTAATTGGTGAGGGGACTTCAACAGGAGTAGGAACCTCTCCGACTTTTGACGTTATTGATTGGTCAGGGGGTATTTACTTTTTAGAAATGTCTATTGATGAAGATAATTCAGGCGCCTTTGTATCTAGTATGGTTCAACAAATGATGGCGGTTCCATTTGCTTTCACTTCTAAAACTACTTCACAAGAATTTGCTTTGTCTGAATTGTCGGATGTTGATACAACGGGAATTGAGGTTGGTGATGTTTTAAAATGGGATGGTGCTACTTGGGTACCTGAAGAACATATTTATCCTGATACTGTAAGTTTTGCCTTTCATAGCGATTCAGCTGTTTATGCAGACACTGCGGCTTACGCTCTAAATTGTGGCATTCCTGAGTTTGTGGATAGTGCTGGATATGCTTATTATGCAGATACAGCAAATTATGCTATGAATGGTCATTTTGCTAATTATTCGGATACTGCTCTTTATGCTGATACGGCTGGTGTGGCAAGTTTTGCTTACAATAATTGGGGGATTTCAGGGAATGATAATATTGATGCATCAGAACATTTTTTAGGCACTACCGATTCTGTTGATCTTGTTTTAAAATCGTTTAATACAGAGCGTATGCGGATAAAAGCAAACGGATTAATAGGTGTTGGCATTGACGAACCATTGGCGGATTTTCATGTAAATAACACAAATGGAGTCTTATATACCGGTTCATTTGGCACAGGTACCATTCCAACTGAAGGTAGTGGAACGCGTATGATGTGGTATCCGCGCAAAGCAGCGTTTAGATCAGGGCGCGTAACGGGTGTGCAATGGAATGATGGATTAATTGGTGAATATTCATTTGGTGCGGGGTATAATGTTCGCGCTACACAAGATTATAGTGTTGCCTTTGGTTTCAATACTCAGGCAACTGGAGAAGGTGCCATGGCTGTAGGTAACGCATCAATTGCATCTGGAGATTACTCCTTTGCTGCTGGGCATAATCCACAAGCTACAGGTGATCACAGTATTGCTTTAGGTCGTGGTGCTATTGCTTCTGCCGAAAGTGCAATAGCCATTGGTTATCACCCTACTGCTAACGCCAATTATGCATTATCATTAGGTAACTATACTTTGGCTAATGGTGTAAGTTCTGTTGCAATGGGTTATCATGCAAGAGCATTGCATGACGGAAGTTTTATTTTTAATGATAAAGAGGATGATTTTGATTTTGTTGGAACTACAGCAGCCAACCAGTTTATGGTAAAAGCATCTGGTGGAACTGTGTTTTATACTGATGCTGATTTAACTACTGGGGTTGAGTTATTGCCAGGAGCTGGTGCTTGGTCTATTTTATCTGATCGAACCAAAAAAGAAAATATTGAAAGTATTGATCCGCAGGATTATTTGAGTAGAATTGATAATGTTCCAGTTTATTCATGGTCATATATTGCACAGGATTCAAGCATCCAACATATTGGACCAATGGCACAAGATTTTTACGCCGCTTTTGAGTTAGGAAATGATTCTACAAGTATTAATTCAGGTGATTTTGATGGGATTAATCTTCTTTTGATCAAGGCGCTGGATGAAAAGGTGAAGCTGTTAGAAGAGCAGGACGAAAACCTTGAAGAAATGAAAGTTGAGCTTGAAGAGCTTCGAGCGCAACGAGAAAAACTAATGGAAATGCTATTGAAATTAGAGGAGGATTTAAAAGCGAATAAATTGGCTGAAAATACAGCTAAATAATAAGGCATGAATTCTTTGAGTCTTGAGGTTGTTAATCTTTTAGGGACTTTGTAATTCTATGATTGAAACCAACTGTTTTCTCACAATCAGCTACTCTTAAAAAAAACGTTGAAATAGTTTGTGCAAACTATTAGGAACATTGTTAAGGAAGTTAATTAAAAGTAAAAACTATGAAGCAAAATTTTACACTTAAGAGTTATGAAGAACTCCTGAAGTATTTTAAGCAGACCCAT
Organism: uncultured Crocinitomix sp.; assembly: GCA_937139035.1. GTDB lineage: Bacteria > Bacteroidota > Bacteroidia > Flavobacteriales_D > Crocinitomicaceae > Crocinitomix. The sequence continues at coordinate 6,306 of CAKZPK010000171.1, forward strand.
AATTTTACATTATTTAAAGAATATGATCAGCAGGATAAGCAAAACACAATCCTCCTGCGACATGATATTGATTATTCGTTAAAACATGCTTATGAAGTTGCTAAACTAGAGTCTCAACTAGGTGTGAAATCGACGTACTTTTTATTGTTTAGTTCTCCATTCTACAACATGTTGGATGAAGAAAATATCTTTTTAGCAAAAGAAATAGCAAAACTGGGGCATGAAATAGGTCTTCATTATGATGTGAGTGTCATTTTAAAAGGTAATAAGAGTAATCCTCGATCTTTATTTGATGCGGAAATTAATCTTCTATCGAATTTGATTGAAAATCCAATCAGTACCATTGCAATGCACAACCCTTCTATATCTGGAGAGGACATTTTTCGGGAATCTGGTTATATTAATACGTATAATGAGCAATTCGTTAAGGATATGGCCTATTTCTCTGATTCATGCATGGCGTGGCGCAATAACTTTGTTGAGCATTTAGAGCAAGACAATTTTCCTGAAAAAATTCAGCTACTTATTCACCCTATACTTTGGTCTGAAAAGGAAGTTGATCGATATGAAAAATTAGATCATTTTTTTCAATTAAAAACTTCTGAAACAGAAGACATGATCAATGATTCTAGAGAAATATGGAAAAACCATTCCGGAGTAATTGAACATGACCAAAGAGAAAAGAATCGCTAAGGTATTATAAACAGCAAAGTTGATTAACGAAAATAATTTTTCAATTTTGCTGTAATTCGCAATCGTTTGTCCTCGCGACGGTGATTTTTCAATAATTGCAGTCCATTAGATTGCTCAGTTAATGGTAAATCGGTGCTTTTAGCAGGCTTGTTTTTAATTGTTTTTTTGATGATTTCTAACGGGTATTGAACCGTGTGTTCTAACAACCACTTGGAACCCTCTTCTGCTTCTTTTTTATATTTTTCTGGGTTTTTCATGTAGTCTGAAAGGCGTGTGGTGACGTCATCAGCTGTTTTAACATTGAGCAACGGATATAAAGTTTTATAATCTTCGATATACAAAGCATCATCTCTATTATGAATAAGAGGTTTGTTAGAAGCCAATGTTTCATTAACAACCCCGCAGGTTAACCAACTGGTTTTAAAATGGCCACATGCAATGTCCGAAATATTCAAACCAAACATTATTTCATTACGCGGCATAATAGGCATCCAACTAACATACTCTTTAATACCTAATGATTCGATTAATGTTTTAGAGGCTTCTACATTTCTTCCGTATTCAAATAAAATAAGTTGACATGTTAAGCTGGGGCGGTTTTTGACAAAGCTTGCAAATCCTTTTATGAGGATGTCATTACCTTTTTGATAAAGCACTACAGAAGGATCTTTGTGAAATCCGTTGTGGCGTGAATGCGAAAATATTAAGAGTTCATTCTCTGCTCTCAATCGACTAAAAAGATTGAAATTGGGTAATGCTTTTACCGCTTCATTTTCCGTAATTCCTTTGTATTGGGGACTGTAAACCATAGGCCCCGAAGTGTTGTAATATTTCGCTCCAGTATTCAATTTATCTTTAAATGGAAAGCGAATGTTATATTCCTCAGGAAACAAGATGACAGAGGTGTGTTGAATGCCTGTTAATTGAAACTTTCGAAGAGTTTGTTTTTCCCTTAGCCACCAAACTTTATTTGATTTTGGTGGTCGCGTTGTTTCAAACGGAAAAGAATATAAGTCACTGCCGTGCGGAATAAAAACATCAAGCTTTTTTCCTACTAAAGCAAGCAAAGCTGGGGCAATATCCGTTCCAATATAAAAGTCAAACCCATCTAAAGCAGCTTTAATTTCTGTGATAGCCTCTTCAGTATAAATGGTTGATTTTGTATAAGGTAAAACCGAAAAATAGTTCAGGTATTCATCAGAATAAGTGTCAGAAGCCGGTGTGAAGTGAGATGGTTCGTCTGAAAGAGTAATCAAATGGGTATCAAATCCTGAGTCGCGCAAATAGCGGCAGAGCACGAACATCATGTTATTCATATTGGCCAAACAGGCTATTTTCATAATTCGATTTAGCTTTTATTTTGGTCGGAATAATCAAAACTTATTTGATCATTATTAATGACCACACGCCCAATTTGTTTTGCCGGATTTCCCGCAATAATGGCATAGTCAGGAAAACTTTCACCAACAAATGAATTAGCAGCAATAACACAATGATCTCCAATTGTAATTCCCATACCAATAATGCATTGCGGTGCTATGTAAGTGCAAGAACCAATTTTAACAGGTTCTCGCTCAATAGGCACTTTACCGCCGCTTAAAGTTTGTTTTAAATTACTGTGTGTATAGATGTGAGCACCTGCTGAAATAGTGCAATTGTCGCCAATAGTTAATTTTCCTGATCCATCAATAATTGTGAACGGACCAATCCAAGTATTTTTACCAACTATAGCTTCGCCAAAAACAAAGGCACTATCATAGACAGAGCTTCCTTCACCCCAACCTAATTCCTTTGCTCTTTCCCAGCGGTCAAAAACTTCATCATTAAATGGAAGTGAACGATCAAACTGCTCCTTAAATGCACTGAATAAATCGGCATGTAAATCTTGTAATTCAGCCAGTGTTTTGGCTGAGTCCTTATTTTCTAATGCCTTTTTTCTATCCATTTTTTAGCTTACTAACATTTGCTCTTTCATCCATTTAGATGTTCGCAAAATACCTTCTTCTAAATCAACCTGTGCCTTGTAACCTAAAACCTCTGTACTTTTTTCTACAGATGGAATACGCAATGCAATATCCGCAGATAATGCATCTTGGAACAATATTTTTGAAGACGAATCTAGTACACGGCAAACCGTTTGAGCTAAACCTAAAATTGTAATAACCGCACGGGCATTTCCAATATTAAAGCTTTCTCCAACAGCATTATCATTATCTAAACATCTGAAAATGCACTCAACAAAATCGTCTACAAAACACCATGCACGAATTTGATTTCCATCACCGTGAATGTAAATATCTTCGTTTTTTAATGCCTTTTTAATAAAAATTTGAATGGCACCTTCTCCAGTTTGTCCAGGGCCGTAAACATTAAATGGGCGTACAGTAACAACAGGTAAATTATGTTGTGTATGATAAGCATGTGCTAAATGTTCTCCCGCTAATTTACTCACTGCATAAGTCCATCTTGCTTCACCGGCAGACCCAGAAACAGTTTCATCAGTTTCAGAAGATTTAAAAGCCATTGAACCGAAAACCTCAGAAGTTGAAAAATCGATAAAACGATCAGAAACTCCGTTAACACGAGCAGCTTCAAGTGCATTTGCTGTACCAATCATGTTCACTCGCATGGTAGAAACGGGATTTTTAATTACCGTATCAATACCTGCAATTCCTGCCGCATGAATGACAACATTAGCACCTTTCATTGATGCACACATTAAATCAAAATCAAGTACATCACCTTTAATTACAGTAATGTTTTCATGATTTGCATACCCGCTTCCCGTAAGGGTGTCACGGTGAAAGTTATCATAAACTGTAATTTTGTTATTTTCAATTAGTCGTTGAATTAGCGTATTTGCAATAAAGCCCGCTCCTCCGGTAATGAATATGTTTTTACCTTCCATGGTTTTACTATAGTTTGTTTAATTCTTCCGCAATATAGGAAATATCTGCTCTAGTTAATTTTTCGTAGAGCGGAATTGCCAAGCCTTCTTTATATGCTCTTAGGGCATTTGGAAACAGCTTTGCCGAATTGTGATTGTATTTATTTTTATAAAAGATTTGATCTGGAATACATTGGGCGCCATAATTGGTGCCAATCCCTTTTGCCCTTAGTGTTTTTATTAGCTCATCACGATTAATTGATGGGTCAATTAATACATGATAAGTTTGCCATGTATGTACACGGTCATTAGGACAAGAGGGGAGTTTTATTTTGGGGTTGGTAATTTCTTGCTGATAGCAATTCGCTAATTCATTTTTATAGTTAAGAGTATCTGTTAAACGTTCAAGTTGGCTATTGACAAGCGCAGCCTGAAAATCGGTCATTCGGTAATTAAAACCTGCTTCGACAAATTCCATTTTACCGTCAATTATATCTATCCCGTGGTTGCGTAGTATTTGCACTTTTTTAGTTAATTCTTCTTTTTGACAGGTAATTAATCCACCTTCTCCTGATGAAATAGCTTTGCGAGGATGTAATGAAAATGATCCAAAATCGCCAAAAGTTCCAACGCTTTGTCCGTTCTGACTTGCGCCCAATGCACATGCGGCATCCTCTATCACATAAAGGCTGTGCGCATTCGCAAGCTTCATAATAGTTGTGATATCACAAGGCAATCCAAATTCATGTACTGGAATTATAGCTTTGGTTTTGGATGTTATGGCCGCCTCAATCTTTGAAACGTCAATGTTAAAACTGTCAATTTCTATATCAACAAAAACAGGTGTAGCTCCAACTAATTCAACAACATTTGCAGTTGCAACATAGGATAGAGCAGGAACAATAACTTCGTCTCCTTTTCCTATACCTAAAGCCACTAATGCCAAATGCATAGTTGCTGTTCCGTTTGATACAGATGTTACTGTATTACTCTGAACAAAAGCGGCAATATTGGCTTCTAATTCTGCCACCTTTTTACCTTGAACTAACATACCTGTTTTAAGTACGTCAACAACTGCTTGGATATCTTGGTCCTGTATGTCTGGACTTGCCAGTGGAATGAAATTCATTTTAATGATCAATTTTTCAATGTGCAACTATCAATTTTCCACTTTCCACTTTGAGTTAAAGTGAACATGTCCTAATTTAAAATCATATGTAAAACCTGAATTTTCGCCTTCACCAATGTTCATGACAGAAAAATCTATAATGTTCTCAACAAAGTCTAACGTAATGCCATTTGTTTCGTGTACACCAATCGTTACGGAATAATTACCCGGTTGTAATTGGTTGTTTACAATACAAGAAATTTGATTTAGCCCTTGCGATAAGGGTTGTTTGTTAGTACTGCCATATTTGTTCATGGTATGTACCAGCTCAATTCCGTCTCTTGTGTTTATTCGTAAATCAATCATCACATCTTTCAATGCTGATTTGCAATCAATTGTCATGTTGAAACGTAAGTCAGCCATATAATTGACACGTTCAATCATTTCATTTTTGCTATCTAATAATTGAATGCTTTTATATTTTGCAATTCCTGAATTCATGGAAGATGCATCTGCAGGAATTTCTCCGTTTGCCGAAGATTTGGTCGTTTTAGCCAAGTAGGTTTCAATGATTTCAGTCATATTACCTTGATTGGTCATGCGCCCTTTTTCCATTAAAAAACCTTTTTTACAAAGGGCTTTCATTGAGGCCATATTATGACTGACAAAAAGAACTGTTCGTCCTTCACCACTTATATCTTTCATTTTTCCAATGCATTTCTCTTGAAATTCAGCATCACCAACAGCTAATACTTCATCTACAATTAAAATTTCTGGTTCAAGATGTGCGGCAACGGCAAAACCAAGTCTCACAATCATACCTGACGAGTATCGCTTAACGGGGGTGTCAATATACTTTTGACAACCAGAAAAATCGACAATCTCATCTAATTTGGCTTTTATTTCAGCACGGCTCATGCCTAAAATGGCGCCGTTTAAATAAATATTTTCTCTGCCTGTTAATTCAGGATGAAAACCTGTTCCAACCTCTAATAAGGCAGCAATACGTCCTTTAATTTTTATTTGGCCAGTAGTTGGCGCCGTAACTCTTGATAATAGTTTTAGTAAAGTTGATTTTCCAGCACCATTTTTACCAATGATACCGACCATATCACCTTGTGCAATTTCAAAGTTAATGTCCTTTAATGCCCAAACGTAGCCAGAACTGTCTACTGAAGTTCGATCATTTTCAGCACCAACTTGCAAGTAAGGATCTTCTTTTCCGCGAGCCTTATACCAAAAGCGCTTTAAATCATGTGATAAAGTTCCTGTACCAACTTGTCCAAGGCGGTATTGTTTTGAGATATTTTCTGCTTTTAAAACCGTCTTCATATCTTAAACTGTATCCATAAATGATTTCTCAACACGGTTAAAAATGATGATTCCAAAGAATAAAAGAATACACATGAAAACAAAACTATAACCTAACCAAAACCAACTGAATTCGCCAACTCCAAGGAAGGCGTATTTGAAAGCCTCAATAATATTCACCATTGGATTCAATTTGAAAATCCAAGCATATTTCCCCATCATTGATATTGGAATAACTACAGATGATGCATACATCAATAATTGCACTCCAAATGCCAATAAAAAGTTCATGTCCTTATACTTCGTTGTGATTGAAGAAAAGATAATTCCAAAACCTAAACTCAAGCCTGCCATCATTATAATAAGTAATGGAACGACAAGAATTTCTTGCGTTATGTTGATTCCACTACCCGTAGTAAAGAAATAATAATAGCACCAAACAAGCGCAAACAAAATGAATTGAATTCCAAATTTTAATAGAGATGAAACCGTAATCGAAAGCGGAACTATGAGCCTTGGGAAGAAAACTTTGCCAAAAATATTTTGGTTTTTAATAAAGGTTTCTGAAGTTTTTGTCAAACAGTCTGAAAAATAATTCCAAAGGGTTAAACCTGTTAGGTAGAACAATGGGCCTGGCATTCCATCAGTATCTAGTTTTCCGAAAAAACCAAAAACAAGGGCAAACATTGCGGTAGTTAAAATAGGCTGAATGAAAAACCATAAAGGACCTAAAACCGTCTGTTTGTAAACAGCAACAAAATCTCTTTTTACAAATAGGAATAACAGGTCGCGGTATTTCCACAATTCTTTAAACCTTAAATCAATCCAGCTTGATTTTGGTTTAATTACCAGATCCCACTTTTCTTCGCTCATTAAGCTTTTAAATTCATTTGTTCAATAAATGCAGGGTTCTCTAATAATTTTTTGATACCCTCTTCTATGCTAATCAATTCATGCCCCAATATGGCCTTCATTTTTGAATTGTCTGGTTGTCTTCTTGTCATGTCACCATCTTTTAGTGGTGGTAAAAAAACAATCTCAGAATCACTGTTGGTTAACTTAATAATAAGTTTCGCTAATTCTAAAATAGAAATAACAGTTTCTCCACCAACATTAATAACATCATTAACAAAAAGGTCATCATTTAATGCCTCAATCGTTGCTTCAATATTGTCACTAACGTAACAAAACGTTCTGGTTTGTGAGCCATCACCATATATCGTAATTGGTTTATTTTGCAAGGCTTGCGAAATAAACTTACTCATCACAAAATCTTGTGTTTGATTAGGACCGTAAGTATTAAAGAATCTAAAAATGGTATAATCTAAATTGTATTCTTGCATGTATGATTTGCAAAATGCTTCACCAACATTTTTTACAACAGCATACGGAACGCGAGAGTTTAACGGAGTCGTTTCTTCATGTTGAGGAATTGTAACAGGTTCACCAGAAACATCTGAAGAAGATGAGAAAAAAAATCGTTTAACACCCGTGTTTTTAGATAAAGACAAAATGTTTTTAATTCCATCAATATCATTTAATACCCGAATTGGATTTTCTTGCGTACGTCTAACTCCAACATAAGCAGCATAATGAAAAACATAATCAAATTGATTCGACAGCATAATATCTGTAATCTCTTCTCGATTATTTACGTCAGCTTTAATGAATTTAAGATTCGGATGGTTTATAGGTAATTTATTTATGTTTCCAGTAGATAAATCATCTACAACCGTTAGATAAGTGTCTGGTTCGTTTAAAAGTCCCTGAGCCATAGCACTTCCCACATTTCCTGCACCACCGGTTAAGAGTATTTTTCGCATTTTTCTGTTTCCGTTTTAAGAGGTAAAGGTACAATATTAAATAATCAAAATGAATTTGTGCAATTGTAATTCATGCTGTTTTCAACTACGTTTATTTACTTACTCTTAAAAACCTTATTAAATTTGAGCTTTTATTCGAATGCATAAAAAGAAGGTCTTAAATATTATCTCAAATAAATTCCCCTATGGATTGGGTGAGCAGTTTTTTGAAGCCGAGGTAACTAAAATGGCCGAATGTTTTGATGAGGTAGTTCTTTTTCCGTTGGATAAAGATGGAGAATTAAGAAATTTACCGCAAAATGTTTTTGTAAATGATGTGTTAAATCAAGTCGATAAAAACTTAGGTGAAAAGCAAATTTTTTCTTGTCTCTGGTTGATCTTTAAAATTCTAGGAATTGAATTGTTGAAATCGAATAAACGCTCTTTTATTTTTAAGAAAATGAAATGGTGGATGACTTCAATCGCTTATTGCAAGTCGTTAGGGGTTGCTTATGAGCAAGAAATTGATAAGAGCAAGGACAATCATCATTACTCTTTCTGGATGAATGACGGAGCTTTGCTTCTCAGTATTTTGAAATCAAAAAAGAAAATTTCGGGATTTGATTTTAGAGTCAATGGATACGACATTTTTGAAGAACGTCACGAAGGAGGATACATGCCATTTCGGTATTTTAATTATAAAAATGTAAATCATGTTTACATTTTGTCAACCGTTGCATTAAACCACTTAAAGAACATTGGATATAAGACTCAAAAATTAACTTATGCTCCTTACGGAATTCATACACAAGGACTAAATCAAATAGAAGAATCGAATACAATTCAGATGGTTTCTTGTGCGAATATGATTCCGTTAAAAAGAATTGATAAAACCATTGCGGCGTTAAAATTAATTACGGATAAAAATATTCATTGGACCCATTTTGGAGAGGGTCATTTAAGAGAAGAGTTGGAAGCTCAAGTTAAAGATTTGCCTTCCAATATATCCGTTGATTTTAAAGGTCATATTCCCAATACCGCTATTATTGATTTGTACAAAAATCATTCAGTAAACCTATTTATACACACAAGTGAAACCGAAGGTTTAGGAATGGCGATTATCGAAGCGCAGAGTTTTGGAATTCCTGCTGTTGTTATTGGTGTTGGAGGTGTGTTGGATATTGTGACGAATGAAACGGGGGTTGTACTTCAGCCGGATGCTCAAGGACCAGAAATTGCAAAAGCAATACGAAAAGTGATTGATGGGGAAATGAATTCGCAAAACTATCGTGCTGTTATTCAAAAACAATGCATGCGTGTTTTTGATGCGGAAAAGAATTATGCGGCGCTTTATACCGAGATGTTGAACATTGAGGAAAAACAATGAAAGCCATGGATGAAACAAGGTTAAGTGTATTAATTCCCAATTACAATAATGGACCTTATTTAAAGGAGGCTTTAGATAGTTTATTTGCGCAAACCTATACCAATTTTATTATTTATTTTGTAGATGATTGTTCTACAGATAATAGTCTTGAAATTGCAGAGTCATATAAAGACGATCGCCTAGTAATTATAGAAAAAGACTCCAATTCAGGGATTGTTGACACTATGAATGTCGCGCTTAATCGCATTGAAACAGAATATTATATTCGGATGGATGGAGACGATATCTCAACGCCGGAACGATTTCAAAAGCTGGTGGATTTTATGGATCAAAATTCAGAGATTGGGGTGTGCAGTAGTAGTATTGAAACCTTTGGAATTGAAAATAAGGTTCGTGTGTTTGAAAAGTCTCCGTTAATGAATAGCGCCAATTTGATTTTTGGACATTCTATTGGGCATGCTTCGTCCATTTTCAGAACGGCGGTAATGAAGGAGAATAAAATAGAATATGTAGATCGATTTTGGAGGTTGGAGGACTATTATTTGTTTTATCGCTTAAAGGATTTAACCTTAACAACGGCTATTCCAGACAAGTTTTATTTATACCGCCAAGCAGCTTATAATAACAATGCAGAAATAACGCAAAGAAAGAACTTGGCTTTTAAAGCGTTTTATGAAATGGTATTAACAGATTTGGGTATTGAGGCATCCGATAAAAACCTGTCAGTACATTTACAATTAAACAATCGTGGAAAATCTACCTTTGGTCTAAAAGATTATCAAAACCATATTGAACTTTTACGCGAAGCAAATAAAAAGTCGTTACTTTATCCTGTTGCAGAATTGGAGAAGGTTTTAAGTAGACATTTGGAGAAGATATATTATCAATTAATAGATCAAAAGAAAATAACATTGTTTCAAATTTGGGGTTTAGGAGAGCATAAAAAAGCTTTACTTAAATATTATTTGGGAACGAGATTGGGAAAAAAATAAGAATGTTGGAGGGAAAAAGAATATTAATTACAGGAGGAGCTGGATTTATTGGGTCAAATCTTTGCGAGTTTTTAGTGGAAAAGAATGAAGTAAGGTGTTTGGACAATCTATTAACAGGGCATAAAGAAAATATAGAACATTTATTAAGTCACCCCCAATTTAGTTTTATTGAAGGAGATATCAGAGATTATGAAGTATGTTTAGCTGCAGCAGAAGGGGTTGACATTATTTTTCATCAGGCAGCTTTGGGTTCCGTACCTCGTTCTATTCAAACACCATTAAATACGAACTCACATAATATCACTGGATTTTTAAATATGCTGGAGGCAGCTAAAAATTCAAATGTAAAACGTTTCGTTTTTGCTACTTCTTCTTCCGTATATGGAGATCATGAGCATTTACCTAAAACGGAAGGGAAAATTGGGAAGCCACTATCTCCCTATGCCGTAACCAAATATGTAAATGAAATGTATGCTGAGGTTTATACCCGTTTGTATGGAATAGAAACAATTGGGTTAAGGTATTTTAATGTGTTTGGAAGAAGGCAGGATCCTGATGGAGTTTATGCAGCAGTGATTCCTCGTTTTATTAAACTTTTGCAAGAAGGAAAACCGATAACTGTTAATGGTGACGGAACACAAACGCGTGACTTCACATATATTGACAATGTGATTCAAGCAAATGTCTTAGCTGCGACAGTTCAAAATAGTTCAGCGTTAAACACTGTTTATAATATCGCTTATGGAAGCACGATTACACTAAACGAGCTAATTCAATCCATACAAGAATGTTTTAAAGAAAACGATTTTTCGCATGGCGAGTTTAATGTAATTTATGGACCTAAAAGAGCTGGAGATATTGAGCATTCTTATGCATCTATCGACAAAGCTAAGGAGTTTTTAAATTATGAGCCAACTATAGATTTGAAAGAAGGCATTAGACGCTATGTAGGTGTTTTAATGGAAAAATAATTGAATAACTAATCAACCTTCAAAAGGTCGATTCAAGGGCAAATTAGATGCACTTAAATCTGTATATTGCAATTTGTCGCATTTAGTTTTAATAGAGAGTAGAAAAATATCAGTACATGAATTTAACAGGTAAAACAGTTTTAGTTACTGGAGCAGATGGCTTTATCGGATCACATTTAACCGAAATGTTGCTGGCTCAAGGTTGCAAAGTAAAGGCTTTATCGCAATATAATTCGTTTAATAATTGGGGTTGGTTAGAGCAAATAGAGGGCCTTGCAGAAATCGAAGTGCTTTCTGGCGATATCCGTGATCCGCATTATTGCAAACACATTACTAAAGGGGTAGACGTTGTTTTTCACTTGGCGGCATTAATTGCCATTCCTTATTCTTATATCGCACCAACTTCTTATGTTGATACGAATGTAACAGGAACTTTAAACATTTGCCAAGCTGCACTTGATAATGGATGCGAAAAAATAATTCATACCTCTACTTCTGAGGTTTATGGAACGGCGCTTTATGTTCCTATTGATGAAAAACATCCTTTACAACCACAGTCGCCATATAGCGCTAGTAAGATTGGTGCAGACAATATGGCAATGAGTTTTTACAATGCTTTTGACTTACCTGTAGCAACTGCGCGCCCGTTTAACACTTATGGGCCAAGACAATCCGCAAGGGCGGTAATTCCAACAATTATTTCGCAAATTGCAAATGGTGCGGCAGAGATTAAAGTAGGAGATTTGTCTCCAACTCGCGATTTCAATTTTGTTAAAGATACTTGCCGCGGATTCATTGCAATTGCAACCTCTGATAAAACAGTGGGAGAGACGATTAATATTGGATCTAATTTTGAGATTTCAATTAAAGATACTTTTGAATTGATTAAGAAGAGCATGAACTCAACTGTTGATTTTGTGGTTGATCCACAACGGATTCGACCAGGGAAAAGCGAAGTGCAACGTTTGTGGTGTGACAATTCAAAAATAAATGAGCTAACTGGTTTTGTTCCGGCTTTTTCAATGGAGGATGGAATAAAAGAAACGGTAGAATGGTTTACTAACCCAGATAATTTAAGTCACTATAAATCTAATATTTACAATGTCTAAAAGAGCTGTTATTTTGGCGGGAGGAAAAGGAACACGCTTGCGCCCGTATACCATTGAATTGCCGAAACCTTTGGTTCCAATAGGTGATTATCCTATTTTGGAAATTATCATTCGTCAATTAGCACGAAATGGCTTTGACCATATTACCATTACGGTTAATCATCAGGCAGATATGATTAAAACATATTTTGGCAATGGTGATAAATGGCAAATAAAGATTGATTATTCTTTAGAGGATAAACCGCTTTCAACAATGGGGCCGTTAAGCTTAATTACAGATTTACCTGATCACTTTTTGGTAATGAATGGTGATATTTTGACTGATATTGATTACAGCGCTTTTTATAATGATCATGTTGCAGTTAATAATATTTTTACCATCTCTTCATTTGTTCGAGAGCATGTGAATTTATATGGTGTATTAGAATCTGATGCGAATAATAAATTGACTGATTTTAAAGAAAAACCAGTAACACGTTTTGAAGTAAGTATGGGCATTTATATGCTCAGTAAGGCTGTAATGGATCATATTCCACATAACGAACCTTATGGATTTGATCATTTAATGTTAGATCTTATTAAAGCTGAAAAAAATGCAACAGTACGGCCATTTGATGGGTATTGGTTGGATATTGGTCGTCCTGATGATTATATGATTGCGATTGACGAATTTGAAAAAAATAAAGGACTCTTTTTTAAGGATGCTTAATATTCACATAACAGGAGCTAAGGGTAGTATTGGTAGTGCGTTGTCTTCTGCCTTGGAGCAAAGAGGTGACAAGCTGATTTTTGCCAAAAATCCTGATCTTCGTATTCAAAATGACTCCTATTATCAACAATTTGATAATCCTGAGGAGATAGACTTAATCTATCACTTGGCGGCGGCTAGTTTTGTCCCTGATAGTTGGGATAATCCTGCGCATTTTATGGATGTCAACGTTATGGGGACGACTAAAGTATTAGAGTTTTGTCGTGAATATAATATTCGTTTAGTTTATGTGAGTTCTTATGCATATGGAGCGCCTCAATATCTACCTATAGATGAAAACCATCCTGTTTCAGCAGCAAACCCTTATGGTTTAAGTAAGTTGATGGGGGAGGATCTCTGTACTTTTTATGGAAAGCATTATGATTTAGAGTATACTATTGTTCGCCCATTTAATGTTTACGGCACATTAAAAAATACCAAATTATTAATTCCAGAAATCATAGCTCAAATTGAAAATGGCGACGGAATTAAAGTGAAAGATTTAAGTCCAAAAAGGGACTATGTATATATTGATGATTTGATTGAATTATTAGTCCTTTCAGGAAAAAACACTAATAATCAAATTTATAATGCAGGAAGTGGTGAATCATTTTCTGTAGGTGAGATCATTGAAATTTGCCAATCTGTTTGGGGAACAAATTTAAAAGTTGAATCTGCAGCGGTTGTTCGTAAAAATGAAATTCCAGAAACACTTTGTAGCACCGCAAAAGCTCAAAAAGAATTAGGTTGGAGTCCGAAATTTACTTTTAAAGAGGGAATAGCAGCAATAAAACAACGCCTTGCAAATCGTAACAGTTGAGTAAAAGAATCCTCATATTAGTTGGTATTCCTGATTTTGATTATTCAAATCAAATGTCTGCAGTGGCCTCTTTTTTAAAGACCATAAAAACGGCATTTGAAAACGAAGGACATGAGGTTGATTTTGGAGAAAGCAAAACATTGGCTTTAAAAAAGGATTCAAGTGAATTGTCTGAAAATTTAAAATCGAAGCACAGTATAATAGGAAAGGTTAAGCGTGCTGTGAAATCAGCAGTGAAAGCTTGGCCTTGGTTATATCATAGTTTGGCTTTTCGCAAGTTTTTTAAAAAACAAGATAATCTATCTGTAAAATTGCTCGAGCGCAAGCCTTACGATCACGTTATTGAATTTCATACAGTTGGATCAACTTTAGGGGCGCAATTAGCTGAGCGCTGGGGGGCCAATTTTTCTGTCATTTTTGATTCACCTGTGGAAGAACAATTTTACGAAATGCACGGTACAAAAACAGTGCATTGGTCGCGTATTTTAAATTCGGAAAAAGTGACATTGGAGGCGGCAGATAACATTATGGCATACTCGCCTGCTTGCGAAGCTCATATTCAACTTAAATACAACCTTAAAGGTGCGGTGGGAGTTTTACCATGCGTGGTCAACAAAGCCAATGTGGTTAATAGTCCCCAATCCAATGAGTTTAATATTGGTTTTATTGGTTCATTTTTATCATGGCATAAGGTTGATTTATTGGTGCGTGTTTTTCAAAAATTTTATTTGACACATAAAAATGCACGTTTGCAATTGATTGGATATGGTGTGGAGTGGAACAACGTTAAAACTCTTGTTGATCGGTTGGGATTAACAGAGGTGGTTGATATGCCTGGTTTCGTTTCTGAAGCAGAGTTGTTGAATTATAAAACTTGGTTTTCTGTTGCTATAATGCCTGGATCAAATTGGTATGGAAGCCCGTTAAAATTGTTCGAATATGCTCAATCACAAATTCCTTTTATTGCTCCAACGACTAAAACCGTTGTTTCAATTTTTCAGGAAAATGCGCACTGTCTTTATATTGATCCAACAGATGAGGCAAACTCGTTACTAGAAAAACTGACTTATTCCATTCAAAATCCGTTAAAAATGAATGAGATGGCAAATCATGCGCAAAGCTATGTTCAGGAAAATTTTGAATCCACCATTTACGGAGAAAAATTGGTTGAAGTTCTGATGACTAAACTATAACAGGTATATACCATAAAATTATGTTTATTTTGTATAAAATTTAATGAAGATGAAAGATATTAATGTAAACGCAACGGTTAGTGAAAAAGCAACTATTGGACGATTCGTAATCGTAGAAGAAGATGTTGTCATTGCTGATAATGTAATAATTGGAGACTTTTGCGTGATTCGAAAAGGATCTACGATCGGCAGAGGAACGGTATTAGAAAATCAGATTGAAATTGGAGAAAACTGCACTTTAGCAGAAGATTGTACTATACAATCATATACACTAATTCACGATAAAGTGAAATTAGGGAAAAATGCTCAAATCGGATCTTTTTCAATTCTTCATGAAGATTCAGTTTATGGCGAGGACAATGTAATTGGTTCTTATTGTGAATTGGGTAAAAAACTGAATGTTGGAAACGAAAATATTATTCAAGGTCGAATCCGAACAGGAGATTCATGTACAATTGAAGATAATGTGACCATTAAATATGGAACAATTTTAACTGCGAATGTTCTCCTAAAGAAAAATGCGTTCTTAGGGCCAAACGTAATCACATTAGGTTCTACCCACAAAAGGGTGACAGTGCACGGTACAATCATAGGAAGTTCAACTTACATTGGCGCAGGAAGTAAAATTGCTGGAGGAACTCAAATTGCAGATAATATCGTAACGGGTGCGTTAAGTTTTGTCAATAAAGATTTGTCGGAAGCTGGTATTTATGTTGGAGTTCCTGTACGAAAAATAAAGTAAGATGCTAAATTTAACGGAAATTGCTAAAGCCTTTGATTTAACAATCGTAGGTGATTCTAGCTATGAGGTTCAAAGCGCCACTTCTCTCAAAGATCAGTATATCGGAGGGATTTGCTGGATTAAGGATGAAGAGTACCTTGATCAAGCTGCAAAAGGTGCTTTTTTAGTCAGTGCGAGTTTGAATGTTTCGGCTAAAGAGGGCTTAAATTTTTTAGTGACAAAGGAATCTCCAAGGTTGGTTTTTGCTAAAATTTTGAAAGCTTATTTTAATCCAACTTATGATTTTTATTTGAAAAATGAAGTTGAGAAACACCGTTTAAATCCTGATATTACTATTGGCGATAACGCCTTTATAGGAACTAATGTCACGATAGGAAAAGGAACAGTTATTTTTCCAAATGTGGTGATAGAGGCCAATACCGTAGTTGGTGAAAATTGTGTAATCAAAAGTCATGTGTCTTTAGGGACAGAAGGACTCGGATTAGAATTAAATCCAGAAACAGGTTTGTTGGAGAAATTTCCTCAAATCGGTAATGTTGAGCTTGAGGATTATGTAGAGATTGGACCAAATTCGACTGTTCGGCGTGGCGCATTAATGACTACTATAGTTAGAAGAGGAACAAAAATAGGTTCCATGACCAATGTCGGACACAATTGTGATATTGGTGAAAATTGTATTTTAACATCAGCCATTGTTATTTCGGGATCATCTGTTGTAGGTAATAATGTCTTTATTGGCGTGAATTCGGCCTTAAGAAATGGGGTGTCAGTCGGAAATGATGTTATGGTAGGAATGGGTTCAATTGTGGTGAAAAATGTTCCAGATGGAGCGACTGTTTTCGGAAATCCAGCAAAGATCAAAGGTACATGAGTGAGATGAACCTACTTGTCATTTCACATTATTTCCCTCCTGTGCCAGGAGTGGGAGGTAGGCGTTGGGCTAAATTTGTGAAATACTTGAGTAGGAAAGAAAACGTTAATGTCTATGTTGTTTCTGCTGAAAATACAGTGAAACATGTTAAGTCAAGTTTTGAGGAGGAATTAAAAGATGTTGATTTTAAACATTTAATCTTGCCCTCAAATTATCCTAAATATCTTTCTTTTTTAGAGTTTGAAAAAACGACCTTGTTTCGCAAGGTGATGTTTAAAATTCAATTGTCTCAACTAAAGAAAAAAGTAAAAGGTAACTATTGGGACTTTAGCGTACTTTGGAAGGAACATTTTGAAAAAACGATTCCTGATTTAATTCGTGAAGCAAAAATCAATAAGGTGATTGTTTCAGGGCCACCTTACCGTTATATAAAGTTTGCGCATAGTTTAAAAGCCAAGTTCCCTAATTTAGAATTGATTTTAGATTATCGCGATCCATGGAATGATTTTAATGATCCTTTTCCAATTACAGAAGATCGCCACGAATATGAAAGAACACTTGAAAAGGAAATGTTGCAAAAGGTAGATAAGATTATTACTGTATCCGCCTTTCAAAAAAGCTTAATTGAGAAAAATCAACCCAATAGCGCTCCAATTTATTTGGTGCCCAATGGTTTTGATGTTGAAGATTCTCAAAGTAAAATCCGCCAAAAAGAACCTTCGAACAAAATTAAATTGGTGCATTTTGGAACACTTCATTATTTAAAAGATTATTATTGGGTGCCTTTTTTCAAAGCCTATGCACGATTGAAAAAAGAACAACCTGAAATTTATAATACATTAGAAATTAGCTTGGTTGGTTATTGTCCTGAGCAAGTCAGTTCATTTATAGCCGAACATGATTTGAATGTTAAAATTCATGGAATGTTAGAACCTTTTGTTGCCTATGGTGAACTAAATCAAGCAGATGTTGCTTTGTGGTTTAAATATGACGGATCTCCTGGAGACTTTGCAACCAAGTTTGGAGATTATATCTCCATCAATAAGTTTATGTGGACGTTTTCGGTTAAAGGGGCGGTTACGGAGTATATTGAAGAGCATAAAATTGGGAAAGTTTTTTATCGAGATGATTCGCAACTAGAAGAGACAATTTATGATGCTTTTTTGAATGTGCAAAAACACGAGAATCGTGTTTTTAATCCAGCTTATGACGCAAGTGCTTTACAAATTGTTAATCTTACAGATCAATTATTAGACGTATTAGACCAATGAAAAATTTAAGAAAAGCATTTCGTGTTCTCGGTTGGTTGGGAATTGGAATTTCTACACTAGCTATTTGTTTTCACATTATAATGGGATTTGGTAATCAAATTTTTCATTATGAAAATTGGGGAGCATTGGCACAGTTGCTCATATCTGAATACTTCTTGTTGTGGTATTTGTTTTTCGCAGTAACTGCAATTTTTTGGTACCTTGGAAAAGAGCCTAAAGAATAAACCCTAAACCCTCCCAAAATAACATAATGCACAAGTTAGATTCTAAGAAGAAGAAGAAGAAAGTAAGTATATGGGGGAAAATGGCCATCTTTTTCGGAGGGTTAATTGTTCTGTTTGCTGTGCTAAGAGTTTTTGGTGTTTTACAATGGTATACGATTAACGGGACAAGTAATATGCCCGCCTTAAAACACGGAGAGCAAATTCTAGCTACAAATTTATATACACCAGAAAGGTTTGATTTAGTAATGTATAAACATGCTACGCAGGGTACTGAAGAAGTTTGGACCAAAAGAATTTGTGCATTTGAAGGGGAAAAGGTTTGGTTTGATGGCGGAACGTTTTATGTAGACGGAGAAAACATGGATAAGGACTTGACCTTGCAATATCGTTATCGTTGCGAGTATTCTTATGGAGAGGTTGTTGCAAATAAGTTAGAGTTGGAGCCTTATGTTGACTATATTCCAATTTCAACAGGATACAATACGGGTGATTCTCTTGATTTGTTTTTGACAAGTGAACAGGTGAGGAGACGATCTTTATTGAAACGCCGAATATTAAATGAAACGAATGAAACAATAGTCGCGTTTTGGGGAGAAGATTGGAATGAGAATTATTTTGGTCCAGTAGTCGTACCAAAGAATCATTGTTTCCTTTTGGGAGACAATCGGGATAATAGTTTAGATTCAAGATATATTGGCTGTGTCAATATGGATGATATTGTGGGAGTTGTCTTTTAACAGATTAATTAAACATTATTGGAAATAAAAAAGCGACTCGATAAATCAAGTCGCTTATATTATTAGTTTGATCAAAGTGATCAACTAGGAGCTATTTCTCTCTATCCTCCAAAACCTAATGAATCTTCTGGTTCACCACCTCCCATTCCAGTAGAATCGTCATCTGGATAGTCGTCTCCAAAATCAATATCCGTAGAATCATCATCAAAGTCATCATCATAATCTGTAGAATCACAACCATCTACCCAAATACTATCTGATTCAGAAAAATCAGTTGGTACTATTTCTTCTGGTGTGCAAGCAGTATGACCAGCTAACATTATAGCTAAAACTGCATTAAATACAAAAAATTTTCTCGCGCTCATATTTTTAAATTTTAATTAATACTATCTTAATTACAAGAGCAGTTTTAATTGGGTTGTACAGAAAATAGCCTGGTTGATTTAATGGTAGGAATGAGCGATTGAAAGGTTTCTGAATTCATTTAAGATTGATTTTGTTAGACAGAATCATAATGTATGAATGCTATTTTCTTGTATAACACAAATCACTTTGATACACCGGTCAACTAGTTGCACAAAAAAAACGACTCAATTAAAAATCAAGTCGTTTAATATTTTTATGCAGTAAAACTGCCGAAGTGTTTTTTAAGATCACAAGACCTGAGGCAATGAGCCATTATGTTTGTGCTTGAGGACTACACTTGAATTCAAACACTAAACTTCAGTTTGAGTACTAAGCTTGAGCTCGATTGTGAAACTTGAGTTCGATTACGAAGCTTGAGCTCGAGCACTGAGGTTCTCGAAGTGCGAAGAGCAAACTACTCGTGAAAATATCGAATTAGAACTTCGCTTTTGTTCCTCCCCATCTTCTCTTACGACCATACATCCAAGAGTAATTCTTTCTGTAGAAACTACCTCTAGTACGAATCAAATAACTATAAGAAATAGTCATGGTCATGAAGTTGTCACGATCCGTGGGGTCACCTCTTGGTGCTCCTGGGCCATACTGATTTCCAAGAGGAATATCAATAAATGGATTTGCTTCATAACGATTCGCTAATTCAGCTGCAAGTGGATCACTAGACATTTCTGCCGGACTTACATAAGTATTACTAATATCATCTAAGTAATCAGTAAACGTCCAATTCCATGCATATTCAAAACCAAATCGGTGAATCTTTTTATGAGTAAAGAAAAAGCCGCCTCCAAAAGGAAGTGTTAATACAACTCTGCTGTAGTTAACGCCTTCTGTCATTAAAGGGCGCAATTTCACTTTTGTTCCGTTATAATCTGCTTTTGGATTATGATAAATCCCTCCAACACCAGCAAAGAAATACGTTTGATAATCAGTTCTATATCTTCCGCGATAACCAACATCTGAAACAGATAAAATTTGCGGGTAAAGCTCTAGTTTCGCATTAAGGTGCAATACATTATTTACAAACTGTAAGTTACGTCCTAACCTTGCTCTATTGTCTGAATTGGAATCTTTTCCTTGAAGTCGATTAAAATCAAAAGAAGCCTGGACAGCAAACAAAGGGTGGAAACGATAACGAGCAAAGGCACCAAAGTCCCAACGTGTGTCACGCAGCTCCATATTGTAAACAAATCCACGAGCTAAATCTCCACTACCAATGTCTCCTAAAAAATTTGAAACACCTGCATGAACACCAAAGCCCAAATTATACTGTTGCGCTTTCGTAAAGGTAGCGGAAGCAATCAGACAAAGAAGAAGCAGTGTTTTTTTCATATTATAAAAAGTGCATTTAACGTAAAATTAAGCTTTTACACATAGCGGTCAAACTAATTTATGAAAAAAAAGCCAATCTTTCGACCATTCAACTAAATTCATTGATATTATGCGTAAATTCGTACGGCTAAAATCTAAATGATGGCAAAGAATAGAATTACCGAATTAATGGGCATTAAATACCCTTTAATTCAAGCAGGAATGATCTGGTGTTCAGGCTGGGAGTTGGCAGCATCTGTAAGTAACGCAGGCGGACTAGGGATCATAGGGTCTGGATCAATGTATCCTGAAGTTTTAGACGAACACATCCGTAAATGCAAGGAAGCAACTGATAAACCTTTTGCTGTAAACCTGCCCATGCTTTATCCTGCAATTGATGAACATATTAAGACAATTATAAAGTATAAAGTTCCCATTGTTTTCACATCTGCAGGTAACCCCAAAACATGGACGGCGTTATTGAAAGAAAATGGAATAACAGTGGTGCACGTAGTGTCAAGTCTAAAGTTTGCGTTAAAATCGCAAGATGCAGGAGTTGATGCTGTTGTGGTGGAAGGTTTTGAAGCCGGCGGACATAATGGACTGGATGAAACAACTACGTTTACGTTGGTTCCAACAGTGACACAACAATTAAAAATTCCTGTTATTGCAGCAGGAGGTATTGCAACAGGTAGAGGAATGCTTGCAGCTATGGTTTTAGGTGCTGATGCAGTTCAAATAGGAAGTCGTTTTGTTGCTTCAAATGAGTCTTCGGCACATAGCAATTTTAAAGATAAAGTGGTTGAAACCAAAGATGGTGGAACGCAATTAACCTTGAAAGAATTGACGCCTGTAAGATTGATTAAAAGTCCTTTTTACCAAAAAATTGTAGAAGCCTACAAGGAAGATGCAAGCCCAGAAGATTTGAAAGAATTATTAGGACGGGGCCGTGCAAAAAAAGGAATGTTTGAAGGAGACATGGAAGAAGGTGAACTGGAAATAGGGCAGGTAGCAAGTATTATTGATGAAATAAAACCTGCTGCTGAAATTGTTGTAGAAATAATAAACGAATACCGAGAGGCGTTAAGCGAATTCAACGCAAATAAACATCAATTTTAATGATAAACTACGAAGAGTTTAGGCTTGATAATGGCTTAAAAGTAATCTTTCATCAAGATAAAACTACTCCTTTAGCAGTGCTCAATGTTTTGTATGACGTTGGAGCGAAAGATGAAGATGAGAGTAGAACGGGGTTTGCGCATTTATTCGAACATTTAATGTTTGGCGGATCAAAAAACATCCCCAATTTCGATACACCTTTGCAAATGGCGGGTGGCGAGTGTAATGCTTTTACGAGTAATGATATTACGAATTACTATAATACATTACCAGCGCAAAATATTGAAACGGCCTTTTGGTTAGAGAGTGATCGAATGTTAGAATTGGCATTTACTCCTAAAAGTTTAGAGGTGCAAAGAGGAGTAGTGATTGAAGAGTTTAAACAACGTTATTTGAATCAACCTTATGGAGATGTTTGGTTGAATTTTCGTCCGCTAGTTTATAAAAATCACCCTTATAAATGGGCAACAATAGGTAAGGAAATAGCGCATATTGAAAATGCAACTATGGAGGATGTAAAAGGCTTTTTCTTTAAGCATTACTCCCCACAAAATGCCGTTATGGTAGTTGGTGGAAATCTAGAATTAGAACAGGTTAAGGATTTGGCAGAAAAATGGTTTGGTCCAATTCCTGCTCGTGAAAAATATGTGCGAAACATTCCTGCAGAACCTGAGCAAACGGAGGCGAGAGAACTCGTATTAGAACGAGATGTTCCTTCTAAAGCATTTTATATGGCTTTTAGAATGGGAAATAGAACAAGTTCTGACCATTTCATTGGAGATTTATGTTCTGATATTATTGCGGGCAGCAAATCTTCTCGATTATATAACCGCCTTATTGTTGAAGAAAAGAAATTCACAAGTATTTCCGCCTATATCACAGGTTCTTTAGAAGATGGATTATTTGTGATTTCTGGACACTTGAATCAAGAGAGCACTTTTGAGGATGCGCAAGCAGCAATTTGGGAGGAGTTGGATAATTTGGAAGGATCATTAATGGATGCTAAAGAATTGACAAAGGTTAAAAACAAACATAAAACAAGTAAAGTTTTCTCAGAGCAAAGTTTGTTAAACAGGGTAATGAATATTGCCTTTTATGAGAACATGGGGCAACTTAGTGAGATCAATAATGTGCTTGAAAATTATGATAGCATCACAGCAGAAGATATTCAAGATTTTTCAAAACGAATTTTTGCTAGAAATAAGCAATCAGTTCTTAAAGTAAATACAAAGAAATGAACAGAAGCATTGCACCCAATTATAGCCAACCAGAAAATTTAGTAATTCAGTTTCCAGAGGAAGTTCAGTTAGCGAATGGTATTCAATTATTTTGGACGAAAGATGTAAAGGATGATTCTGTTAAGCTTGATATAGAGTGGAGAGCAGGGTCGAAATATCAATCTAAAAAATTGGTTGCCAACTTTACAAAGAAATTGATGCTTTCAATAAGCTTCATTTTTATAATACGCTTAAAAATTACCAATACTTTGTTAAAGATAGTATCAAAAAAATCCAGTTAGAAAAAGACATTGAAAATCTAATTCCATTTCTACCAAAAGA